>CAIUPC010000583.1 GCA_903900905.1 uncultured Acetobacteraceae bacterium | reverse complement strand
TCCCACCGTCGGTGCCGCCGTCCGTGCCGCCATCAGTCCCACCGTCGGTGCCGCCGTCCGTGCCGCCATCAGTCCCGCCGTCGGTGCCACCATCCGTGCCACCATCAGTCCCGCCATCGCCTGCCGCTCTGCCGAACATCATCACTTTACCCCATTCAACATGGTAAGATCACCGGCGCGCGATTACACGCAATAGCGTGATCCCAGCGTTATTCACGACACGGTACGGGCGGTAAAAGAACCGTTATGCCGGAACGCCAGCGTGATGCAGCATGCGAACGAACCGCTCCCGCAGCGCCGCGTCACGAAACGGTAACCGGTGCAGCATCGTGTGGGCCCGAAAATCCGGATCGACAGCCATGATCAGCCTGACCATATCCTGCGCCTCACGATCGCGTCCCAGCTCCGCCAGGCATACAGCGGTCAGCCGCGTATTGGACGTATAACGCGCATTGGCCCGGGCGCTGAGCGTCCCCCAATGCGCCGCTTCATCGTAAGCCCCCCGCAAATAATGCGCCAGGCTGAGGAAGTGATACGTTCTAAATACGAACGGGTCCTTTGGCGACAAGCGCAACGCCCGTTCCGCCCGCCGTACCGCATCCTCCGCCTGGCCCAGATAGGCCCGGGTCGGGCTACTCCAGAGCCAGACTTCGGCATCATTCGGGGCCGCATCAACGGCACGGTCCGCGTAAGACTGACCTTCGATCAGGTTATGTTCGAAAATGGTCTTGCCATGACCCAGCAGCGCCAAGGCCCGGGCGTTGCGGGCGTCCCGCCGCACGGCGGCGTTCGCGGCGCGGGCCAGTTCAACGACATCCGCCGGCGGATCGGGCGACCACCGCTGCCCCAGTCGCAAGCTGAACCATTGGGCCCGGGCGGCATGCGCGGCCGCGTAATTTGGCTCCATCGCGATGGCCTGGGACAGCAACCGCCCGGCCTTCTCGAAACTGTCCAACTCCAGTCCGAAAATCAGCTCCCGCGCTTCCAGAGTGAGGTGATAAGCGCCCAGGTTGAACGGCCGCTGCATGCGAATGCGCCGCAACTCCGCCTCATGCACCCGGGGCGCGAGCATATTGACGATTTCCTCGACAATACGGTCTTGCGCCTCAAACAGCCGACCATCCTCGGCATCATAGGCCTGGGCCCACTGGACCGCATTGGTCGCGGCATCCACCAGCTGAACCGACAGGCGCATGGCCGGTCCGGCGGTACGGGCCGTGCCGGTCACCAGATACCGCACCCCCAAATCCCGCCCCGCCTGTCCCGGGTCGGTGCCATCGGCGCGATACAGCCGCGTCGAAGCACTGGAGATGACCACCGGCTCCCGCAAGCCGGCCAGCATCCGCACAATGTCATCCACCAACCCCTCAGCCAAATAAGGCGCCGCCGGATCGGCTCCGAGGGTTCTGAAGGGTAGCACGGCAATCCAGGGGGGACCTTCCTCCACCGGATGCGGGTAGACGGGAAATCCGCCTGGCGCCTCGAATTCCCCTTGCTTGATCTTCGCCACCAGCGCCTGGGTGGCCAAAGACGGCTCCATGCCGAACTCTTCGCCCAGCCGGACATACAAGGCCTCATAAGCCCGCAAGGCGGTGCCGATATCCGCGTCCTCGGCGGCGCAGCGCATCACCACCCGGCAGGCTTCTTCGTGCACGGGATCTTGCAGAAGCGCCAATTCCGCCATCGCGCGCCGCACCCGGCGAGGCGCGGCCGTATTCCGCCATGCCTGTTCGAGGGCGCGAATCAACGCGGCATGCAGCGATTGCCGGCGCGCCACCAGCCATTCGTCGAGCCCGGGATCGAGGCCCTCGAACCCGCCCATGAACAAATCCGCGACCCGGGCGTGCCGCGGAACATCGTCCGTGGCGCCGTCCGCTAAAGCCGCCAGCATCTGTTCGATATCGACGGTGAACCCGCCGGCGCGCAGACCGACGGTCAGGCGCTCCCGGATCAAAACGTCGCAGCCGGCGGATTGCAGCGCGCGATGGGTTTCAAACACCGCCTGACGCAGCG
>CAIUPC010000582.1 GCA_903900905.1 uncultured Acetobacteraceae bacterium | reverse complement strand
TATTCTTCAAAACGGTTGATGATGGTCAGCGCGCCAAACGCCGTCGCCTCCACCAGCGCGCGATAAACCTCCGCCGGCGTCGAATAAAGCGTCTGCCCGGGTAGCCGAGGGTCTCCTGGCAGAAGCGGTTCTCATCCTCGGTTTCCGCGAGATGTGTGTGCAGGCCTACGCCGGTGCGTTCGGCCAGGGCCGCGCTCGACCGCATCAGTGACGCGGTCACACTGAACGGGGAGCAGGGGGCCAGCGCGATCTGCACTTTCGCATCCGCTCCCGCTTCGTGATAGCGCGCGATCAGGCGGTCGCTGTCCGCGAGGATGGTGTCCTCGTCCTGCACAATCGAATCCGGCGGCAGGCCGCCATCCTTTTGCGACCGGTTCATCGAACCGCGGGTCAGCGTGACGCGGATACCCAGCCGTTGCGCGGCGGCGATCTCGATATCGATGGCGTCTTCCAGACCGCTCGGGAAGACGTAGTGATGATCGGTCGTGGTCGTGCAGCCGGACAGCAGCAGTTCGGACAATGCGACGGTGGCGGCGGCGTCCAGGGCCTCCGGCGTCAGGCGCGCCCAAACCGGATAGAGCGCGTTCAGCCAGCCGAACAAGGGCTGGTTCATCGCCGCCGCGTTGGCGCGGGTCAGGGTCTGATAGAAATGGTGGTGCGTGTTGATCAACCCGGGGATGATCACATGGTTGCTGGCGTCGAACACCTGGACGTCCCGCAAATCGGGGCTGCCGCCCGCGGGGATGAGTGCGGCCACGCGGCCGTCGCGCACGACAACACCGCCGCCGGCATTATCGGCCAGGATCCCGAGCGGATTGCGCAGCCACACTGATGTCATCGCGGTTAGGCCCTCGCCTGGAAGGGGCGCCCGAGCATGGCCGGGCGGTGGAGACGAATGCGGCGGGCGTCGCGCGATATCAGCACCAGGACGACCACGGTCCCAATATAGGGCACCGCCGACAGGAAGGCGGAGGGGATCGGGACCCCCAGCGCCTGAATATACAGCGACAGATACATCAGCGCGCCGAAAAACCAGGCGCCGATCAAAAGCCAGAATGGGCGCCATGCCGCGAAGGTGACCAGGGCTACCGCGACCCAGCCGCGCCCGGCCGTCATGTCCTGCGCCCAAAGCGGCGTATAAGCCAAGGACATATAAGCGCCCGCCAGCCCCGCCAGCGCCCCGCCGAAAGCCACCGCGGCATAGCGAATTTTCACCACCGGATAGCCCAGCGCATGCGCCGCGTCGTGGGAATCGCCGACGGCGCGCAGGATCAGCCCGAGATGCGTGGCCCGGATACACCAGGCGACCAAGGCCAGAATCGCCAGCGACAGATAGACCAGGATGTCGTGCCCGAAGACGACCGGCCCGAGGACGGGGATCTCCGACAGCACCGGAAAATGCAATTTCGGCAGGGTCGGCGCGGGAATGCCGACAAAGCCGGCACCGACCAGCGCGCTGAAACCGCGGCCGAAGATGGTCAGTGCCAGCCCGGTCGCGGTCTGGTTGGCTTGCAGCGTCAACGAAATCACGGCGAAGAGCAGCGCCAAGGCGATTCCAGCCACCAGGCCGGCCAGAACGCCCAGCGAGGTCACGCCGGTTACGTTGGCGGTGGCGAAGGCGGCGATGGCGCCCGCGAGCATCATGCCCTCGACGCCGAGATTGAGCACACCCACACGCTCGACCACCAGCTCCCCCGTCGCGGCCAGCAACAATGGCGTCGCGGCGGCGATGGTGCTGACCAGGAAGGCAACCAGCAATTCGGTCATGATGCGGCTCCCGCTTTGGTCCGGCGCCACCCGACGCGGTTCAGCAACAGAAAGTCGCAGCCCAGCAGATAGAACAGCAGGATGCCCTGAAAGATGCCGGTGACCGCGTTCGGCAGGCCGAGATTGATCTGCGCCGCGTCGCCGCCCAGATAGGTCAGGGCCAGCAACAACCCGGCCGGGATGGCGCCGAGCGGGTTCAGCCGCCCCAGAAACGCGACGATTATCGCGGTGAACCCGTAACCCGGCGACAGCGTTGTGGTGAGCTGGCCGAGGGTGCCGGTTGCCTCGAACACCCCCGCCAGGCCGGCGAGGCCGCCGCTGATCAGCATTGCGATCCACACCAGCCGGTTTTCGCTGAAACCCGCGAATTTCGCGGCGCGCGTCGCCTGGCCGAGCACGCGGAACTGAAAGCCGAGCAAGGATTTCTCCAGCATGAACCACAGCCCGACCGAGAACAGCGGCGCCAGCAGAATACCCAGATGGACGTTGGTGTCCTCGATCAGGCGCGGTGCCAGGGCGTCGTCGGAAAACAGCGCCGTCTGCGGAAAGCCGAACCCTTGCGGATCGCGCCAGGGGCCGACCACGAGGTAAACGAGCAGGTACTGCGTGATATAGGCCAGCATCAGGCTGGTCAGAATTTCGTTGGCGTTGAAACGGATGCGCAGCCAGGCCACCAGCCCGCCATTGGCCATGCCGCCCAGCGTGCCGGCGATGACGACGGCGGGGAATACCGCCCAGAACGGGGCCTCGGGGAATGCGATCGCGATCCCGCCGCCGCATATCGCCCCGACCGTGAACTGCCCGTCGGTGCCGATATTCCAGACATTGGCGCGATAGGCCAGGGACAAGCCGACACCCATCATGATCAGCGGCGCGGCTTTCACCGCCAAAGCCTCCAACCCATCCTGCTGCAGCAAGGGCGCGATCAAAAACGTGTAGACCGTCAGCCCCGGCGGCCGACCCATGCCGGCGAAGATCAGGCCGGAGGTCAGGCCGGTCAGCAGCAGGGCCAGCACGGGGGAGGCATAGCGCCAGAATGTCGATTCATAACCGCGCGGCTCAATTTTAAGCATGAACGGGCTGTTCCCCCAGGGGCTGTTGGCCTGTTCCGCCCATCAGGCGGCCGATAGATTCGATCGTCGCCTCGCGCGTCGGCACCGGCTCCGATAACCGCCCCCCCGCGATCACCGCAATCCGATCGGCCAGCACGAAAATCTCATCGAGATCCTGAGAGATAATCACCACCGCCGCACCGGCCTGGGCCAGCGCCATGATCGCCTCATGGATGGCCAGCGCCGCGCCGGCATCCACGCCCCAGGTTGGCTGGTTGATCACCAGGACGCTGGGGTTCTGCAACACCTCCCGCCCGACCAGGAATTTCTGCAAATTGCCGCCGGACAGGGATCGCGCCTGGGCTTTGGGTCCGGTCGTCCGCACATCGAAGGCCTTGATGATATCGTCCGCGAACGCATGCGTGCGCCGGGCGTCGATGATGCCGAAGCGGACCAGGGCGCCGCGCAGGAACGCTGACAAAAACGCGTTTTCGGCGAGGGTCATCGTGGTGACGGCCCCATGCCCGTTACGCTCCTCCGGCACGAAGCAGCCGCGCGCCCGGCGGCGTTCATGCGGTCCCAGATGGCCGGCCGGCAGCCCGTCAATGCGCACGGATTCTGGTTTTCCGGCGAGGATTTCGCCCGACAGCGCATCCATCAATTCGGTCTGCCCGTTGCCGGCGATCCCGGCGATGCCCAGGATTTCGCCGCCGCGGACGGTCAAAGAGATATCCCTCAGGTCCGTGCCGAAGTGGTTGGGGGAGCGGATGGTCAGTTTGTCCAGAATCAGGCGCGGCGGTGCGGCCTCGGTCTGCGCTGGCCGGGGCGTCGGTGCGTTCAGATCCATGGCGATCATGATCTCCGCCAATTCCTTGACGGTCTTTTCGGCGGGCGCGCATTCCGCGACGTTGCGGCCCAGCCGCATGATGGTCGCGACGGAACAGAGCGACCGCACCTCTTCCAATTTGTGGCTGATATACAGGATCGAGCATCCCTCGGCGGCCAATCGGCGGAGGGTCACGAACAGCTTCTGAACCTCACTCGGCGTCAGCACCGATGTCGGCTCGTCCATGATCAGCAGCTTGGGATTTTGCAGCAGGCAGCGGACGATTTCGATGCGTTGCCGCTCGCCCACGGACAGGTCGTGGACGACACGGTCGGGGTCCAGAGGCAAGCCGTATTCCGTGGAAATGCGAACGATACGCTCCCGCAGTCCGGCGCGTTCGCTGGCATTGGCGAGGCCGAGGGCGATGTTTTCGGTGACCGTCAAAGCCTCGAACAACGAGAAGTGCTGGAACACCATGCCGATGCCCAGGCGCTGCGCGTGGCCGGGATTTTGGATCGTGACCGGCTGCCCGTCCCAGACGATTGTGCCGGCATCGGGTTTGACCACGCCGTAAATCGCTTTCACCAGCGTGCTTTTGCCGGCGCCGTTCTCGCCCAGCAAAGCATGAATTTGGTTGCGCCCGACCGTGAGCGCAACCTGATCGTTGGCCAGGCAGCCCGGGTACTGCTTGGTCATGCCAGTCATTGTCAGCAGAGGTCCTGCTGGCGTGTGGTCCGTCATATCGGTATCCCGGCCCGATGGATTGCTTCAGCCCAGCTTGCCCTCGATACCCTGGACAAGCCATTGCATCCCGTTCAGCGCGCCGTCGTCCATCACAACACCCGCCGGGATCTTCGTCGCCCCGGTCTGATCGAGCAGCGGTCCAACGAAGATCTTGTTCTTGCCGGAGCTGATGTCCGCGACCGCGGCCTTGGCCATTGCCGCGACATCGTCCGGCATGTTGGTGAAGGGCGACATCTGCAGCGTCCCCTCGGCGAATCCGTTCCAGGTGTCCGTGCTTTTCCACGAGCCGGCCATCACGTCCTGGATGCGCTTGATATAGTACGGCGCCCAGATGTCGGTGCTGGCGGAAAGCTGCGTGCCCGGCGCGAATTTGGCCATGTCGGTGGACTGACCAAAGCCCTTGACCCCGCGGCTGGCCGCGGCCTGTAGCGGTGCCGGTGAATCGGTGTGCTGGGTGATGATATCGCAGCCTTGATCGATCAGCGCCTTGGCCGCATCGCCTTCCTTCGGCGGATCATACCAGGAATTGATCAGGACGAATTTCATTTTCGCCTTCGGATTGACCGAGCGCATGCCCAGCATGAACGCGTTCAGGCCCTGCACGACCTCCGGCACCGGGATCGATCCGACATAGCCGGCCAGACCGGCCTTGCTGAGCTTCCCGGCAATGATGCCCTGTACGTAACGGGCCTGGTAGAAGCGGATATTATAGCTGGAAATATTCGCCGCGCGTTTATATCCCGTCGCATGCTCATAGAACACGTTCGGATGCTTCTTGGCGGAATTCAGCACGTAGTTCATGTAGCCGAACGACGTCGCGAAGATCAGCTTGTGGCCGGAATTGGCCAGATCGTTCAGCACTTTTTCGGAGTCAGGGCCTTCGGGCACGTTTTCCACGAAGGTGGTCTTGATCTTGTCGCCGAAATGCGAGACCGCGGTCTGGCGGGCGATATCATGCTGGTACGTCCAGCCGAAATCGCCGACGGGCCCGAGATAGATAAATCCGACCTTTAACGGATCCGCTGCCTGCGCTGACCCGATCAATGAGGGCAGGGCGGTGGCGGCCGCGCCGGCACCGAGTAAACGCGTAAATTGACGTCTTAGCATGCTGAACTCCGTGGTTCGAGTACTGGGTTGCGTTAGTTACAAAGCAAACATCGTGCCATTCAGCGCCAAAACCCGGCGTGTACGGCGCGTGCTTCTTCTTCCAGCAGCGGGCCAATCACTTCGATGGGCCGCTGTCCGGCGCCGAGCACGACGCGGCATGGCAGATCCATGGTCAGATTTTCGGGATGCGGTCCGATCAGCTGTTTCAAATCGTGCTCGGTTAATCCGTAGACGACGCGTCCGACGCCCGCCCAATAGGCAGCGCCGGCGCACATCGCACAGGGTTCGGCGCTGGTGTACATTGTGCAGGTCTCGAGGAACGGTGCCGGCCAGGTCACGCTGGCTTCGGTCATCAGCACCCGTTCGGCATGGCCGGTGCGATCGCCGGCCTGACCGTGGGCGTTTCCGGCCCGCAACAACACCGATCCGTCCGGCCCCACCAGGATCGCGCCGAAGGGATGGTTGCCCGCTTCCCGTGCTTCCCGCGCGATATCGAAGGTCAGGCGCAGCAGCGCTTCGTGATCCATCAATACAGGACCTTATCGGGCTTGAGGTCCCATTCATCGAACGCGGCCTTCCCTTCGTCGCGCAACAAAGGAAGGATCGGGATCGCGCGCTGGTCCAGTGGAAGCGGGATTTCATGGTACAGATAGTCGTCGCGGAACCCGACGGCGGCCGCGTCCTGGCGGTCGTTGGCGTAGAAGATACGGCCGAGCCGCGCCCAGTAGATGGCACTGAGGCACATCGGACAGGGTTCGCAACTCGTGTAGATCTCGCAGCCCGTCAGATCGTAGGTGCCGAGCGCCTCGCAGGCCAAACGGATCGCCACGACTTCGGCGTGGGCGGTGGGGTCGTTGGTGGAGGTTACCTTGTTGAACCCCTCGGCCACGATTGTGTCGTCGCGCACGACGACGGCGCCGAACGGGCCGCCTTTTCCCGATCGCATCATTTCCAGTGACAGGGCTATCGCCCGGCGCATGTGATCTTCGGCGCTCATGCGGTCATCTCCAGGCAGGAAGGAACGCAGCCGGTGCAGCGTTCGGCGGGCATTTCGGCTTGCCGGGCGGACGGTGCCGCGGATTGCAGCTGTAGCAATTGCGCCGCGACCGAGACCGCGATTTCCGCTGGCCGCTTGCCGCCGGTCCCCGGCAGGCCGATCGGGCAGGTCAGGCGGGCGATACGTGCGGCAGGAAGGCCGAGACGGTGCAGCCGGCTGATGAAGCGGGCGCGTTTGGTGGCGGAACCGATCAGGCCAACGAATGCGAGATCCGAACGGGCCAGGGCGCCGGCCACGATATCGAAATCCAGGCTGTGATCATGGGTCATGATCAACACGAAGCTGCCTTGGGGGAGGGCAGCAACCTCCCCCGCGGGATCGCTGCTTGCCAGGACGCGAACGCCGTCCGGGGCGCCGGTCAAGGTCTCCTGCCGGTTATCGATCAGCGTCGTGCGCATTGGTAAACCGCTGAGTATCGAAGCCAGCGCCAGGCCGACATGCCCGGCGCCGAAGATCGCGACATGCGGTTCGGGTGGGCGCATCGGCTCAAACAGCACTGTCGCATGTCCGCCGCAGCACTGGCCCAATGCGGGGCCGAGGGGGAAAGCGCGCAGCGCCGGGCCAGATGTGCCCGCCAGTGCCTCCCGCGCCGCTGCGATGCAGACATGTTCCAGATTGCCGCCGCCAATCGTGTCGAACTGTCCGGTGCGGGTGACCAGCATCTTCGAACCGGCCTCCCGCGGGGTGGAGCCACGGGCTTCCACGACCGTGATCAGGACGCTGGGTTCGCCGGCGCGGGTTGCTTCGTTCAATGCGTCCAGCCAGGCGGTCATCGGATGGCGTCCAGGACGCGTTCGGGCGTGGCTGGCGCGTCGAACCGGGTCACGACGCCCTGGGTACCGACCGCGTCTTTCAGCGCAAAGAACACCGCCATGCCGAGCATCAACGGCGGTTCGCCGACGGCTTTGGAGCGGTAGATGGTGTCCTCGGTCGCGCGCCCCGCCGCGTAAATTTCGACGTTGAAGGCTGCGGGAATGTCGCTGCAGGCCGGGATCTTGTAGGTGGAGGGCGCGTGCGTGCGCAGGTGGCCGGCAGCGTCCCAGACCAGTTCCTCGGTGGTGAGCCAGCCCATGCCCTGCACGAACCCGCCCTCGATCTGGCCGATATCCAGTGCGGGGTTCAGGGATTCGCCGCAGTCATGCAGGATATCGGTGCGGAGCAGCCGGTATTCGCCGGTCAGTGTGTCGACCTCGACCTCCGCCAGCGCGGCGCCATAAGCGAAATAATAGAACGGGCGCCCCTTCTTCGTGGCGGCGTCGTAGTGGATTTTCGGGGTTGCGTAATAGCCGGTGGAGGACAGCGACACCCGCGCGCGATGGGACATTTTCGCGACCTCGGCGAAGGGCAGGGATTGTCCGCCGCCACTGACCTGGCCGTCCACGAAGACGATGGCTTCGGCGCTGACCCCGAACGCGGCCGCCGCGACGCCGGCCATGCGCTCGCGGATCGTGACCGCCGCCGCCTGCGCCGCTTTGCCGTTCAGGTCACTGCCCGACGATGCGGCCGTGGGTGAGGAATTCGGGACCTTGGCGGTCGTGGTCGCGGTGATTTTCACCCGATCCTGTGCGATCCCGAACTCCCGCGCGACGACCTGCGCGACCTTCGTATAGAGGCCTTGCCCCATTTCGGTGCCGCCGTGGTTCAGCATGACGCTGCCATCGGTATAAACATGCACCAGCGCACCGGCCTGATTCATGTGGGTCAGCGTAAACGAAATGCCGAATTTGAGCGGGACCAAAGCCAGACCGCGTTTCAGCCAGGGACTCGCGGCGTTGAATGCCGCCACCGCGGCGCGCCGTTCCGCGTAGTCCGCGCGGGTTGCCAGCGCGGCGGTTAGCTCCGGCGCGATATTGTCTTCCACGGTCATGGCGTAAGGCGTCGTGTTGCGCGTGTCCGTGCCGTAAAAATTGCGCTGCCGCACGGCCAGCGGGTCCAGTTGCAAATGGCGGGCGATGTCCTCCACCACGCACTCGATCCCCATCATGCCCTGCGGACCGCCGAAGCCGCGAAACGCGGTGTTGGACACCGTGTTGGTTTTGCAGCGGTACGACACGATCCGGACATCCGGCAGGAAGTAGCAATTATCGGCGTGGAACATGGCCCGGTCGCAGATCGCGCCCGACAGATCGGGCGAAAAGCCGCACCGGCCGGCCTGCATGAAATCGATGCCGAGGATGCGCCCTTCGGCGTCAAACCCGACATCATAGTCGATCCGGAAATCATGGCGCTTGCCGGTCAGCACCATGTCGTCATCCCGGTCCAGCCGCAATTTCACCGGTCGGCTTGTCTTCCAGGCGAGCAGCGCGGCAACAGCCGCCGGCAGCGAAGCCTGAGACTCCTTGCCACCAAAGCCGCCGCCCATGCGCCGGGTTTCGCAGATCACCGCGTGGTCCGGCAGTTTCAGGGCGCGGGCGACGAGATGCTGCACCTCGGTCGGATGCTGGGTGGAGCTGTGCACCAGCATGTCCCCGCCCTCACCGGGGATCGCCATCGCGACCTGGCCTTCGAGGTAAAAATGCTCCTGCCCGCCGACATCGATCCGCCCTTGCAGACGATGCGGTGCGGCGGCGAGTGCGGCGTCGGGGTCGCCGGCCAGCATCGTCTGGGTCGGGAGCACCATGGTGCCGGCGGCCAGAGCCTCATCCACCGTCAGGATTGGGGGCAGTATTTCGTATTCGATGATGGCCTTCGCGGCGGCTTCCCGGGCCAGCGCGATGCTGGTCGCGGCAACGGCGAATACCGATTGGCCGGCGTATTCCACGCGATCGGTGGCGAAGATGGGATCGCCGGGAAAGGCGGGGCCGACATCGTTCACGCCGGGAATGTCCGCCGCCCTCATGGCCGCGGCGACCCCAGGGGAGGACAGAACCGCCGTCAGGTCCAACCGGATGATGCGGGCGTGCGCATGGGGGGAGAGGTGGATGAAGGCATGCAGCAGACCGGGCGGCTCCGGCATGTCATCGATATAGAGGGCCCTGCCGTTGACGTGCCGGGCGGCGCTGTCGTGCGGAATGGTGCTCATGGTGCCACCGCCAGGCGCGTCCGCGCCGGTGCGCCGGATGTTTCGAGCCAGGCTTTGAACAACAGATTGCGGGCCACCCGGCTTCGGTACGCCGCACTGGCCCTCTGGTCGGAGATTGGCGTGAACGCGTTGTCCATCGCCGCCATGCCGGCGCGGACGGTCGCCTCGGTCCAAGGCTGATCCAGCAGGGCTTGTTCGACCGCCCGGGCGCGGCTTGGGGTTGCCGCCATGCCGCCAAAGCCGATCCGGATGGCGGTGAGGATGCCGTTTTCGATGTGGAGGCTGAAGGCGCCGCAGACCGCGGATATGTCCTGATCGAAGCGTTTGGCCACTTTGTAGCAGCGAAATTCCTGGCCGGATTTTGGTAATGGGATGTCGATCCGCTCGATGAATTCGCCGGGTTCGAGGGCGGTTTTGCGATATCCGACGAAGAAATCTTCAACCGGAATGGATCGTTGCACCGCGCCGCGGCGCAGCAGCAGCGTGGCACCGAGAGCAATCAGCACGGGCGCGGTGTCGCCAATCGGAGAGGCATTGCCGATATTGCCGCCGATGGTGCCGCGGTTGCGGATTTGCCTTGACCCGAGGCGGTGCAGCAGCACGCCGAAATCCGGGAAATACCGCTGCAGCACCGGCAAGACGTCTTCGTAGAGCGCGCCAGCCCCGATCTGAAGCGTATCGCCGGAGGTCGCGATCGTTTGCAGTTCGGCGACGCGATCGAGCGCGATAATGGCGCTCAGCGCGCGATGCTGCTTGGTCACCCAAATGCCCACATCGGTGCCGCCTGCCAGCAGCGTTGCGTCCGGATTTTGTTCCAGGACCTCGGCCAGTTCGGCAACCGAGCGCGGTGCGATATATGATTGTGTTCCGTGGTGGATACTAAGCGTTGCGCCCGTATCCAGGCCCGCCAAGGCTGCCACAGAGCCCTGGTCTGCCTCCGCCCGGCCCGCCGCCAGGGCCGCATCCACGATTGGCCGATAGCCGGTGCAGCGGCAAAGATTGCCGGCCAAAGCGTCGGTGACCGCCGTCCGATCGACCTCGGCATCCCCGTGGTGCAGTGCGAACAGGGACATAACGAAACCAGGTGTGCAGAAGCCGCATTGCGATCCATGGCAATCAACCATGGCCTGTTGCACGGGGTGCGGCTGGCCGTCCGGGGCGGACACATGCTCGACCGTCAGCAATTGTTTGCCATCCAGAGCCGGAACGAACAGGATGCAGGCATTCACTGTTCGGTAGCGGATGCGGTCGCCGTCCACCTCCCCCAGGACGACGGAACAGGCGCCGCAATCGCCCTCGGCACAGCCTTCTTTGGTGCCGTGCAAGGATTCAACCGTGCGCAGATAGTCCAGCACGGTCATGGTCGGGCTGACGTCCCGCGGCTGGCGCAGGGTCTGGCCCAGGAGGAAGTGTGGTGCGTCACGCATGACCGGGCGCTTTCGGGCTGTGTGCCTGGGGTCTCGCGGCAGTGCTGAAATATCGCATGCTTCCCCTATGGCGTTTGCCTGTGGGATTGGATGTTAGGGGGAGCCGTGAAGAGGACGCAATCGATTTGTACGGAAAATCGGCTAATTTATGTATGATAGGTCTGTATTGCACTATATATAGTCGTTATGAACGATAAATATACAATAAGATTGTATTTTGATCATTGTTAGATGCCGCGTCGCGCCAGGCGCACCCCGGCAATGGCATGATAGTTGCGTCGATTTTAAGCAGGTGCGTGGCAGAAAATCCGATCTGCCCGTGCCCGATTGAACAGCAACAACCGAGGATCCGCCGGCGATGACCGAAATCCCAGCCGAACCCTATCCCTTCGCGTTCGACCGTGCCCACGCGGCCTTGCTGATTATCGACATGCAGCGCGACTTCCTCGAACCCGGTGGCTTCGGCGAAATGCTCGGCAACGATGTCTCGCAGTTGCGCCGCACGATCGAACCGAACCGCCGGCTTCTCGCGGCCTGGCGGGCCGCGGGGTTAACGGTGTTGCACACGCGGGAGGGGCATCGACCGGACCTCGCCGATCTGCCGCCGGCCAAGAAAATCCGTGGGCGATCGGCGACGTGTATTGGCGATGCGGGCCCGATGGGCCGGATCCTGGTGCGTGGCGAGCCGGGTCACGACATCATTCCGGAGCTTTATCCCCTGCCTGGCGAACCCGTCATCGACAAACCCGGTAAGGGCGCTTTCTTCGCCACCGATCTGCACGCCATCCTGCACAATGCCGGGATTACCCAGCTGGTCGTGACCGGTGTCACGACCGAGGTGTGCGTCAACACCACGGTACGGGAGGCCAATGACCGCGGTTACGACTGCTTCGTCCCGGCGGATTGCGTGGGGTCGTATTTCCCCGAATTCCAAACCATGGGCCTGGCTATGATCAAGGCCCAAGGCGGCATTTTCGGCTGGGTCGGCACCAGCCAGGACGTGATCGCGGCCCTGGAAAACCCGCTGGATGCCGGTTGAACGGACCGAATTCACAGATCGCGGAAACGATTTTCCTCTGTCGTGGTCTATATCGTCATGGCCCGGCTTGTCCGGGCCACCTATCGCGGCAGGGTGCGGGCGGGGTTGGCCCGGACAAGCCGGGCCATGACGGGGAGAAAATACCGTTGTTCC
>CAIUPC010000581.1 GCA_903900905.1 uncultured Acetobacteraceae bacterium | reverse complement strand
GGGAACGTGAAAATATGCCCACTACCGTGCTCGCGCTATAATCCCCTTGTTTCAGCACTCAAGCGAACCGGTCGAAAACGATATTCCGCATTTAGCGTGAAGCCTGCCCGCTCCTAACTTGCAGATGGGCGTATTGACTTGAGTTTACACCGCGACCAGAACACACCGCGCACCCGATACGTTTGGAAAGAGAAATCCAAAATCGAGCAAGTGGGATGTCCCCGAATACACGCGCTTGACCGCCTGACCCTTGCGAGAATCGAGCCGGCCGCGGCAGTTGCGGTTGGGGCGGTAACGCCAAAAGAGATTGTTGCTGCAGGGGCTGCTGAAAATGGTATCTGCTCAACCCGGAGCGAGGACGGATTGGCCTGACAGTGTCAATCTGACAGCCTGATAAGCGTCGATCCCGCGCCGTGCGGCGGTGCCGACGACGGAGCGGAAGCCCGCGAACAGATCTTTGCCCCAGTCGGAGCGGAATCCGCCGGTGACTTTGCGGTAGGTGGCGGTGGGCCTGAGTTCGCGTTCGCTGCTGTTGTTGTCCGGCGCCACCTCGGGGTGATCGAGGAAGGTGAACAGATGGGCACGCAGCTTGCCGTATCGTTTACGCAATCGCACGCCGTCGCGTTGGGTGGGCGCCAGCGCCATCACCGCATCGAGTTCTCGTTCCATCCGCTGACGATATTGGCGCCGCGTGCTTGCGGCCAGATGCCGCCGCCGCCGGGCCAGCACGAAGGCGCGCAGCAGCAGCGCCTTCATGCGCACAGCGAAGATCGCATCGCCCGCCTCGATAGCGAACTGGCAGTCGCGCAACTGATGCGCCAGGCAAATCTGCCAGTCGGCGGCGTGGCCCTGCTGGGCGCTGTAGAGGTCGGACACCCAGATCGCCGGACGGTGGCCATTCATCACCTCGCCGACGACGCCCGCGCCGCGACTGTTGCGGATGACGTGGATCACTACCTCGGTGTTCTGAAACACCCAGTTCCAGCAGGTTTTTCCACCAACGCGCACCGACGTCTCGTCGGAACACACGACGCGGGCACGCCGCAGCCGCGCCAGGATCGCGCCGACTTCGGCATCGAAGCACGGCATGGCGCGGCGGAATGCGGCGTCGAGCGCGCCTTCGCTGATGGCCAGATCGAACAACTCCGCCATCAGGCGACTGAGGCGGCGATAGCTGATCGCGTGGGTGAAGCGCAGATAGATCGCCAGCGCCATGATGTTGAGGCTAAAGGGCGAGCCCGGCTCCAGTCCTTCCGGCAGCGGCGCCAGCGTGGCGCCGCCGCACTCCTGGCAATAACCGGCGTATTGCTCCACCCGCGTCACCACCGGCTTGACCTTGGGCAGGTCGATCTTGTCGTAGCGGGCTGCAAGCCGGTGGTCGCCCTCGTGCAGGGCGGCTTGGCAGTGTGCGCAGCAAATCGGGCGCGCGATCACGGTCTCGTCGGGGTTTGCCGCCAGCGCTCGCCCGCCGCCCTTGCGCCCCAGGCTGCCCTTGCGCGGGCCTTCACGCTTGGGCTTCTCCACGCGGTTGGCCTTCTTGCCCTGCGAGGGCGGCACCGAGGAATTGTCCGGCGTCTTCGGCGGCCCACCCAGCCGGGCCTCCAACTCCGCCACCCGTGCCGTCAGTGTTTGCACCTGCGCGGTGAGCGCCTGAACCTGCGCCCAGAGCGCTCGGATCAGCGCGTCCTTCTCGTCATGCGACAGGGTGCTGAGGTTGGGAAGTTCGATCACCCGAATCTTGAATCGTGGACGCCGTGGTCACGTCAAGCGCATATCGACTCGATCACATTCAGCCGTCAAGCCGGGGGAGTTGAGCAGATACCAAATGTGAACCGAGACGCAGCAACCACAACGGCGATTCGACGACGCGGACCTTGATGTCACCTCAAAAGTATAGATACAAAATAGATGATAAATGACAATTATTCTAAATAGTATTTTTATAATTATAATTTGATTTCTTATTGTTAAATAATTTGCAAGAAACTCACTCACTTGTG
>CAIUPC010000580.1 GCA_903900905.1 uncultured Acetobacteraceae bacterium | reverse complement strand
TGGCTGGCCTTCAGGGCCGGCGCGGCGGCCTTCACGCAGCGGAACACGCCGAGCAGATTGACCTGCAGCAGCTGCGCCCACAGCTCCTCGGTAATCAGGTCGAGCTGTGGCGGCGCGATGCGGTGGCGGGTGCCGGGGATGCCGGCATTGGCGAAGAGCAGGTCCAGACGGCCGAGGTCCTTGACTGCTTGTTCCACCATGCGCGGGGCATCGGCGGCGTCACCGACATTGCCAGGAGCCATGATGGCCTTACCGCCCTCATCGACGATCTTGTCCACGGCTTCCGGCCCGCGCGGGTCATCGGCCAGGAAGTTGATGGCCACGGTGCAGCCGAATTTGGCCAGCATCCGCGCCGTGGCAAGACCAATCCCCGACGCGCCGCCGGTGACAAGGGCCGTTTTACCGGCGAGCTCGTAAGAGATCATTTGGGCTCCATGGGTCCGATGGCGCGCAGCGCCTGTTTCAACGCCAGCAGTTTGCGGTCACGCTCGCGAAAGAGGTCTTCGGGGCTGGCATCGCCCCAGTCGAAATAGCCTTTGCCCGCCATCACGCCGGTGCGCCCGGCTTCGATCAGCGCGTCCAGGGACTCGGACCGGTCGCGCGGCTCCGGCGGGGTGTAGCTGCGGTTCTTCAGGCCCTGCTGCATCAGCAGCAAACCGGTGAAATCCGCCTTGGCCATGATGCCGAGGATGGGGATGCGCAGCGCCAGCCCGTGCAGGACGGAGTCGTCGATGTCCTTGGGCGTCACCAGGCCTTCGTCGAGCATCCGGTAGACCTCCAGCTGCATCGCCGCCTGCAGGCGGTTGGCGACGTAGCCCTGGACCATCTGCTTGAACACCACCGGCACCTTGCCCATCGCGGCGACGATGTCGCGCACGGTGGCGACGGCGGCGGGGTCGGTATGCGGGCCGGGGCAGAGGTCCACGAGGTCGCACAGATAGGGCGGCGTGTACCAATGGGCGATGACCGTGCGCTTCTCCAGCCCCGGCGGCACGAGGGGGAAGATGTCGAGGTTGGACGTGTTGCTGGCCAGGATCGCGTCCGGGTCCATCAGCGTTTCCAGTTGGCCGTAGACGGCGCGCTTGATGTCGGGGCGTTCGACCACGGCCTCCACCACCACGGTGGCGCCTTTGACCGTTTCACCGAGGTCGGGGACGCAGCGCACGGCGGTGGACAGCCACTGGCGGTCTTTGCTGGCATCCACTTCGCCGGCCTCGGTGAGGGTGGCGAGGGCGGTGGCCATCAGGCCGGGGGCGCGCTCCAGCGTCGCCGGATTGTTATCCGTCAGGCGCACCTTGTGGCCGCCGATAGCGAAGACCAAAGCCAGCGCATGGCCCATGAGGCCGGCGCCGACGACCGCGATTTCTGTCATGTTCTTACCCTTTTATCGTCCAAAGGACCCACGAGCGCCCCATCCCCGTCATGCTGATGCTGGTCGGCTGCGCTAACACCCGTCATCCTCGGGCTTGACCCGAGGACCGCCGCACGCAGGTCTCTGGATGGATCGCGTTTGAAGCCAACGGCTTGTGCGGCGGGCGATCCTCGGGTCAAGCCCGAGGATGACGGGAGGGGGGTATCTGCCGCGCCCTGACGATCTATATCCGGTCGAATCAGGTGTGCCACTACGACCCCTCCGGCAGCCAAGGCTCCGGCGCCCGGCAATCGATATCGGTCGCGACATCGACGACCACGGTTTCGTCCGACGCCATCGCGTCGCGCAAGGCCGGGCCGAGCTGCGACGGGTCCTCCACCCGAATGCCGCGCAGGCCGAACACCCCCGCCACATCGGCGAAGTTGGTGGGCCCGAACCGCACCAGCTCCCGCACATCGCCGGGCTTGTTGCCCTGCTGGCGCTGGATATTGGGCCAGCCCTGGCCGAAGCCGGAGTTGTTGTTGACCACCAGCACCACTGCGATACCGCGGCGCTTCGCCGTCTCCAGCTCCGTCAGGTGGTAGTAAATCGCGCCATCGCCGGTCCAGCAGATGACCTTGCGGTGCGGGGCCGCGCATTTGGCGCCCAAAGCCGCGGGGAACGACCAGCCGAGCGAGCCCGCCGCGCGCAGATAGGTTTGCCCGGCGCCGTTCAACTCCACCAATGAGCTCGTCCAAATCGACGAATAACCGGTATCGGCCACCAGGATCCCGTCACGCGGCAAAGCGGCAGTGATCTCGGCGCAGATGCGATCCGGCCAGATCGGGTTTTTGTCCGATGCCAGCCACGACGCCCGCTCCGCCCGCCACGCCGCCATGATCCCGGCCGCGCGGTCGGCGAAGGCGGTGTCCCGCTTCGGAGAACCCAAGGCCACCGCCAGCTTCGCCAGCGTCGCTTTCGGATCGCCCATCAGGCCCAGCGTGTTCGGATAGGACCGCCCCAGCTCCGTCGGGTCGATGTCGATCTGCACGCAAGGCGTGTCGATGGCCGGAATGCGCCAGGTATGCGTGGTCTGGTCGCCGGTGTCGCAGCCGATAAAGAACACCAGCTCGGCCTCATGCACGATCTGGTTTGTCGGCGGCGCGGCGTAGTTGCCCGCGCAGCCCACCGACAGCCGGTGCCGCGTCGGCACCACGCCCCGGCCACCCAATGACGTCGCGATCGGCGCCGCCAGAGCCTCCGCCACCGCCAGCAGTTCGGCGCCGGCCTGCGACGCGGCAGCGCCCTCGCCGGCCACGATGCAGATCCGCTTCGACGCCAGCAGCGCCGTCGCCGCGCGCTGGATATCGTCATCGCTCGGGGTCGGCCGGTGCGGCGGCATCCCCAGCTGAAACGCTGGATCCGCGACCGGCGCCTCGTTCACCATGCCGGCCTCGATCACCTCCGCCTGCAATCCGTTCAGATCCAGATGCGCGGGGCGCGGCGTGCCGGTCATGGACTCGCGCCAGGCCTGACGCATCAGCCGCGGCAGGTCGGATGCCGCATCCACCCGCGCCGAGAACTTGGTCACCGACGAGAACATCGGCTGGTGCGGTATCTCTTGATAGGCGTTGCGATGCTGCATGGAGGGCTGCTTTTGCCCGGTCATGGCGATCACCGGCACCCGGCCGAGATAGGCGTCCTGCAAGCCCGAAGCGAGGTTCGCCGCGCCCACCGATTGCGCGAAGCAGACGCCGGGCTTGCCGGCGATGCGGGCATAGCCGTCGGCCATATAGGCGACGGCTTTCTCGCTGTGGCCCAGCACCCTCTGAACACCCAGCGTGCCAAGCTCAATCAGTGTTCGGCGCAGCACCGCGTCGATGAAGAAGACATGGCTGGTGCCGTTGGCGGCCAGGCTACGGGCGAGATACTCGGCGCCTGTTACCGGTTCCTGTTGGGTCATGGTTGTGTTCCCCGTTTCCTTGGAGGGACGTTAGGGCGGGGGCGGCGGTTCGACAATCGTGGCGCGGCTGAGGCTACGCGGCTGCGTTTAGGCGAGTGGATCCCATATTCGTCTCAAAGTATTATTTTCGATTCTTTTATTTCCATTTTTGATCCAAGTATGGGTGAATGCGCGATGCCATAGGAAAGAGAGGCCAGTGCCAGATGCGTACATATCTAACAAAATAGGTTAATCATGATGACTTTCAAGGCCTGCGCGCGAACCGGGCAGGGGAGCCCCCATCGTTCCCCGCGTCAGGCCGCGGCACGAACGCCGCCCCCGACGGAGGCCAGGAACCGCAGCAGAACCGCCAGCAACACAGTGATCACCCACCACCAGCACAATTCCAGCGCCACCCAGGCGATATAGGTCAGCAGGGAGCCGGGGACGAAGGCGAAGACCGGCCCCTCCGTCGGCACGAACCGCGCCCCCACAATCCAGGGCACCCGCCAGCGGATCGGCAATTCCCAGAGAATGAGCAGCATCACCACCACGGTCCATCGGAACGGGGTGCGGCCGGCCGGAGGGGCGGCTTCCCCAAGGGACAAAAACACTGGCAGCACGAACAGCAAATGGATGGCGCGGTACGGCAGGCTCTGTCCCAGGAAGAAGCACCCGCAGACGAGGGCCGCGCCGATGAGCAGCAGCCGATCCGATGCCGGGGATAGCGTGTCGAGGGCGGCGGTGAAGCGCGGGGCGCGGCTCAGCCGCATCGCGGTACCCAGCGCCCCCAGTAGCAAGACGATCAGCAGCACGAAGGCCGGCAGATGGGAGTCGCGCGCCGCGACCGCCCAGGGCGCGTCGTAACCCAGCACTGTCAGCAGGTCCGGCAGCACGTCGTTCAGGCCGCGTGGCAAGCCCTTCGCCCCCCAGGCCAGGCCCGGCGGCCAGGTCACGGGCAGGGTCGCGGCCATGCGGCCGAACTCATCGCGAAACGCCACCGCGAACAGGCCCAGCGCCACGACGATCACGGCACCGGCGGCCAGGACTGTTCGCCAACGCTCCCGCAGCAAAATGATCAGGGCCACGGCGGGGTAGAATTTGAGCATGGTTGTGAACACGATCGCCGCATAGGCGATGCCCCGGACCAGTGGCCGTCCGCCCAGGACCAGCGCGGCGAAGGCGGCGAAGATGAACATCACGAGGTCCATGTTGCCCCGCTCCACCGCGTAGGCGGTCGAGTAGGACAGCACGCCGAGCACCGCCAGCAACCGGCCCCGCCATTGCCGCGGCCATGTCATGCAGCCGAGCGACACGAGGAACCCGGCCATGACGATCAACCCGAGGATATTCGTCCAGATCGGGCCATGCGGCAGGAAGCTCAATCGCAGCCAGAGGGGGGAGTAATTGAACTGCCGGTCAATAATATCGCAGGGATTGGTGGCGTAGACATCGATGCCCTGGCCGAAACAGCTGACGCTGGCGGTGACGAAGGACAGATCCTGGAAGGGATCGTCGAACGGCTGCAGCATCCAGATATCGAGGATGTCGTGATACACGCGCGGGTAGAACCCATGCAGCAGCCCCATGACCGCCAGCACCAGGCACGCGACGCCGGGGATGAAGGGATCGAAGCGGCGCGTGGTTTCGCGGCGTTGGGGCATCAAGCCGATCCCTGTGGATGGGCAGCGGCATGCCCTTGACCCTGTTCAGGGCCACGGGCACAAGGCGCCGGCTGGAATGGAGAGCGGCTTTCCAGGTAGCCTCACCGCGACACGGCCGCAAGGTGGTCTCTTGAAGCGCACGCTCCCCCAGTTGCTGTTGCCAGCGACGTTTTTCCCCGGGCATGACCAGAACCGCATGAGCCGGGAGGGTGATGTCGCGCGGGCCCGCGCCGAGTTCATCGCCGCGGGGACGGAGAATGTGCGCGCTTTGCTGCGCCAGCGCCTGGGCTGGATGGACGCGCATATTCGCCCGGATGATATCGTGGTGGAGCTTGGCTGCGGCGCCGGGCTGACCGAGTTCTTCGTGAACGGCGCGCCCATCATGGCGACCGATGTGCGCCCTTACCCCTGGACCGCCGCCTGCGTCGATGCGCTGCATTTGCCCTTCGCGCCGAACAGCGTGGATGTCTTCATCTGCGTGAACATGATCCACCATCTGGCCGTGCCGACGGCGTTCCTGGATACGTTGCTGACATGCCTGCGCCCGGGCGGCCGGCTGTTGATCCATGAGCCCAATCCCAGCGTCGCGATGCTGCTGGCGCTGCGGCTGATGCGGCATGAGGGCTGGTCCTTCGCCGTCGATGCCTTCGACCCCGCCGTCGCGGCCAATGACCCGGCGGATCCCTGGTCGGGCAACAACGCGATCAGCGCGCTGCTGTTCGGCGATCTGGCGCGGTTCAGCCGGCGGTTTCCCGCATTTACCGTCTTGTTCGACCGCTATAGCGAGTTTCTGCTGTTCCCGCTGTCCGGCGGGGTGACCGCCAAGACGGCGGTGCCGGTTTTGCCGCGGGCGGTGCTGGGCGCGGTGGCGGCGCTGGATCGGATGCTGTGCTGGCTGGCGCCCTCGGTCTTTGCCATGGGGCGCTCGATCGCGCTGGAAAAGCGGGCATGAGTGCGCTGGCGCATGTGCTGATCACCGGCGGCACCGGTTATGTCGGGGCGCATCTGGCCCGGGTCGCGATGGCGCGTGGGCATGCGGTGACCGTGCTGGCACGGGACGCGTCGCGCGTGCCGGCGGGGGCGGCGTTCCGCCGCTGGACGCTGGGCGACCCCTTGCCCGCGGGTTTGGCGCCGGCGACGCTGTTTCACATCGCGCATGACTGGACCAACGCCGCGCTGGTGAATGAGGACGCGGCCGCGCGCTTGCTGGAATCGGCCCGGCAGGCGGGGGTGACGCGCTTCGTGTTCATGTCCTCGCAATCCGCGCAACCGGACGCCGCGACCGCATATGGCCTGGTCAAATGGCGGATCGAGCAGATGCTGGACGGGGCCGACACCGCCTCCGCCCGGGTGGGGCCGATCTATGGCGGGCAGGCGGGAAGCCTGTATGGGCAGTTGGTCCGGCTGATCGCCTTGCCGGCGCTGCCGATGATCCGGCCCGGCCAACTCTTCCAACCCATCCATATCGATGAGGTCTGCGACGGGCTGCTGGCCTTGGCGGCGAGCCCGCTGACCGGGCCACGCAGGATGGCCGCGCCCGTTGCCATCCCGTTTGGCGCATTCCTGCGCATCCTGGCGCGGGAGGCGCTGGGCAAACGGCTGACCATTCTGCCGGTGCCGCTCTGGCTGGCTTTGCTCGGCTGCACGGTGACGGAATACGTGCCCTTCATCCCGACCGTCAGCCGGGCGCGGGTGCGGGGCCTCGCGGGCATCCGCTTCATGCCCTGCGCCGACGATCTGGCGGAGCTGGGGCTGACCGTCGAGCCGGTCGCCGCGCGGCTGCGGCGGGGCAAAACCGGGCGCAAGGCGTTGTTGATCGAGGGACGCGTGTTATTGCGCTATATCCTCGGCACCAATCCAGGCTCGGGCGTGCTCCGCGACTATGGCCGTGCGCTGCGCCGGCTGGACCCGGCGGCGGGACCGGTCGGCTTGCCGGGCGCGATGATTGCCTGGCCGGCGGCACTGGCCCTGATCGAAAGCCTGCGCCGCGACGGGGCGCTGGAGCGGCGGCTGGACCTCGCGGCCAGCTTGGCGGAGGCCTCCCCCGATGGCGTGCGGGCGTTTCATCGGCCGGTGCCGCTCTGGCGCCTGGCCGCGCGGCTGGCGGTGGAGGCGCTGGTGATGCCGATCCGCGTGGTGCTGACGGCGGTGCGGCGGGCATGATCGAAACCGAATTCCTGAGTGTTGGCAGCGGCCCGGCCGGGGTGAGCGCGGCCTGGCCGCTGGTGCAGGCCGGGCGCGACGTGCTGATGATCGATGCCGCCGATACGGTGCTGCCGGCGCCGCCGCGCGAGGACGGCCCGCGCCGGCACGCCAGGCTCGGTGCGGATTTTGAGACGTTGCGCGCCCCGGCCGATTGGACGCCGATGCTGACCACGCCGCGGGCGCTGGCGGTGCTGAACGGGGCGGCGCGGGGCAACCCGCCGCGGCTGGATGGTTATACCGTCGCGCAGTCGCGCGTCAGCGGCGGGCTGTCCAACCTCTGGGGGGCCAATTGCAGCGCCTTCGACGCCGCCGATATGGCCGGCTGGCCATTGTCCCCGGACGACCTGCTGCCGGCCTATCGCAGCGTCGCCGAACGCATCGGCATCAGCGGTGCCCGCGACGATCTGGACCCGTTTCATGGCGAGGGCCTGGCGCTGCATGCGCCCACCCCGCTGACTCCCACGATCGCGGCGCTCTATGACCGCTATCGCCGGGGCCCGGCGCCGGTTGGGCTGACGATGGGCCGCGGCCGCATCGCCGTGCTGACCGAAGACCAGGCGGATCGGCAAGGCTGCAATGGCTGCGGCCTGTGCGTCCTCGGCTGTGCCCGGCGGAGCATTTACAGCAGCGCCGATGAGCTGGCCGCGCTGCGCCGGTTCACGAACTTCCGGTTTTGGGAGGGGACGCGGATACGGCGGTTTGTGTCCACTGACGCCTCCGGCCCGGTGATCGCGTTCGAGGGGCCGAACGGCGCCGGCCAGGTCCGCTCCGATCGGCTGCTGTTGGCGGCGGGGACGATCGCTTCGACGGCGCTGGTGGCCGAACATGCGGGGCTGCTGGGCGCGCGCCTGCCCATTCTGGGCAATCCGCGCACGGTCATGGCCTTCGTGCTGCCCGCTGCCATCGGATCGGCCTTTCCAGATCCAAGCTTCGGCCTGGCGCAGCTCAGCCTGCGGATCGGGGTGCCTGGGCAGGCGGACTATGCGTCGGGCGCGGTTTATGGCGCGGATACCCAGGCGCTGGACCTGTTCGCCCGGCGCATGCCGTTGACCCGCCCGGCGGCGATGCGGCTGAGCGCGGCGCTGGCGCCGGCGTTACTGCTGGTGAATTTTTTCCTCCCGGGCTCGTTCAGCCGCAACAGCATGCGGCTGGAACAGGGACCGGAGGGACCCCAGACCTGCCTGGATGGCACCGTGCCCGAGGCGACAAGTGCCGCGATGCACGGCACGGCTTTGGCCATCCGACGCGCGATGCGATCGATGGGGGCGTATTATGTCCCGGGATCGACGCTGCTATCGGCCCCCGGCGCCGATGTGCATCCGGCCGGTACCATGCCGATGGGCGGGAGTGGACGGCTGGCGGTGACCAGCATGTGCGAGCTGACCAACATGCCCGGCGTGCATGCCATCGATGGGGCCTGGCTGCCCAGCCTGCCGGCCAAGCACCTGACCTTCACCATTATGGCGAACGCGCTCCGGGTGGGTCGTTTGCTGGCGGGGCGCTGAGGCCACGCGGAGCCTAGGCCCCTCAGCGGCGCACGCCGATAGCACGGCCGGAGCCGGCGTCGACCGTCAACAGGAACGGCTCATCCAGCGTGGCGAGGTATTCGTCGACCGCTTTCTGCGCCCCGCCCCAGCGGGTGTAGTCGTCGCAGATAAAGACCCCGCCGCTGACCAGGAGCGGAAACAGATGCGTCATTTCGTGCCGCGTCGATTCATACCAATCCGTGTCCAGCCGCAGCAGCGCGATCTGGCCGGGGAGGGTGGCGGGCATCGTGTCCTCGACCTTACCCTTCACCAGCGTGAACTTCTCCTGGGGATAAGCGGAGCGGGCGATATTGGCGCGCACCTCGTCGATCGAGGCATAGCACCAGTCCACATACTCATCCGTGCGCTTGCTCTTGGCGAAAAACCCCGACGCATGGCCGCCGTCCGAGGTATCTTCGGCGGTCGGCTCGCTCATGCCCGCGAACGTGTCGTATAAGAAAAAATCATGGCTGGGGCCGCCGCAGGCCAGCACGGCTTCGGCCATCAACAGGCTGCAGCCGCCGCGCCAGACGCCGCATTCGACGATGGCGCCCGGGACCTTGTTGCGCGCCACGTATTGCGCGGCGCGGAAGGAGGTGTGCAGCGCGCTCCACGGCGTCATCGTCGCATCGCGCCACTTATTCAGCAGAGTGAGGAACGCCGGCTCGACATAAGGCGGGAAGCTGTCCGGCTTAACCGAGCGGACTTCGAAATTATAGCCCAGCTTCGCGACCTGGCGTTGCAGCCAGAGGTAGCTGTTTTCGAAGACAGTCGGGTTGTACATCGGTCCTGACCCCTCACGCTTATATGCTGGTGTCCCTAGCACCGGGACCAGACACGGAACAGGCCGCATCGCCGGTTCCGTCATCGGCGATGAACGCCGGCGCATCCAAAAACGGAATGATTGGCCTCTGGCTGCGGCCCGACAGCAATACCAGGCTGGTGGCGATCACCATCACCAGCGTTTGCATCAGGATGACCATCAGATTGCCGAACATCGTTGACGCCCAGCCGGGAATGCCCAGATCGGTGAAGATTCGGATGCCGACGACGCCCAGCATCGCCAGTGCCGTGAGGCCGGAGACAAGGCCAGCCAGGAAGATGATCCGCACGAAGATAACATCCGTGTAGACGGACATCGCGCTCATGCCATGCACGACCAGTGAGGACAGGTTCATCCGCGACTGACCCGCATAACGAACGCCGCGGGCCAGCGGCACCGGCGTATAGCGCACGCGGGAGCGGATCAGCGCCGCCGGCAGGTTGTTCCAAAGCTCCGGCATGTGCACCAGCCGCCGCACGATGGCGAAGGGCAGCAACGAGAAATTGCCGAAATCAATGGTCTGGCCGGTCAACAGCCGGAACAGGCGCTTGTAGAAGAAATAGCCGATGCGAAAAACGCCGCGCTCTGACCGTTTGGCGCGTTGCGCGAGGATCGCGCGCGCGGGGTCGCGTTGATGGGCGGCGAAAAGGGCCGGAATATCCTCCGGCCGATCTTCACCGTCGCTGTCCATCACGATGACGGCGTCGAGGTCGGTCCGGCGCGCGACTGTGGCGAGGCCGGCGGCGATGGCCCGTTGGTGTCCGAGATTGGTTGCGAGGCGAACGATGGTGATCGCGGTCAGGCCGCCACCGGTTAACCCGGCCAGCGACCTTGCGTCGAACGGTTCAGAAGACCCGTCATCAACCGCGATGACTTCGGCGGTCGCATCGATGGTGGCGAAGGTATCGGCGAGATGGGAGACCAGGGTCGCGAACGACTCCCAGTCATCCAGCACCGGCACGATGATCGCCAACCGCTCGGTCATGGGCCGGGCAGCAGGCTATCGAGGAAGCCATCGGCGAGTGCCACACCCGGCATGGTCAGCGCGGTCGCGCCGAACCAGCCGCCTTTTTGAACCGCGACCGCGAGGCTATCCCCCGGTTGCAGAACATTGGCAATCATCCCCGCCTGGGCCTTGGCCCGTCCTGAAACGCCCGCCAGCGCTTTCAGCGACGCGGGGTGCGCCTTGGCCTGTTGGGCCAGTTCACCGACCAACCTGGCCGTCTCCGCTTCCAATACGGCGTGCTCCAACGCAGCACATTCCAGGAGCACGGTTTCGAGCGCCCCCTGCCGCTGATTATCGGGGAACAAGTAAATGCCGAGGGCCGGTGTGCCCGGCGTCAGTTCGCCCGGCGCCGTCGGTAGCGGCAGCGGAAATCCGGGTGTGCCGTCTGCCTGAGCCTCTTTGTTTAATTGAGCCAACTGGTCCACGAATTGATCGAACCGCCTGTTAACGTCGTGGTCATGGTCGACATCGATCACGATCCCGATGCCGCGGAATCGTTCAGGTCCCAATTGCTCCAGTGCTGTACGCAGACCGTTGATCACACGGGTGTCCCCACCCGCGACGATGATTCCACAATCGTGCCCGGTTTGTGCGACATGGATGTCCGGGAACCGGATCACGCGATCCAGGTATTCATCACGAGCGACGGGATACCGGACGGGAATGAGGGGTTTCCAATGCTCCGGTACCTCGTGCAGGTAACGGGCCTGACGATAACCTTTCGCGGCGAGCAAATGCCCAAAGAAACTGGCGTCATGAGCGCCCTCAACGACCAGGAGCGAGCTTGTCATGGCTATCGGACGTCCAGACCCTGTTCGTGGACGAGCCGATGCAGCATCCCGCCGGTGTAGCGCTTGAGTGGGTGGCTGGAACCCGGGCTGGCAAGATGGTAGGCTGCCATTTCACGCTGTTTGTCGCCTTCCGCCAGTCTGGCGATGACTTCGACCGCTTCCAGGCTGTGAGTCGTCGCGACGAGTTGCACGTTGTTCGCGATGCAGGCGTCGACGAGCCAAGGATAGAGCCGGTCGAGCGCCGAAACATGAAGCCCCGCTTCGAGTTCGTCGATCAGCAGCAACCCATTGCGGGCCTTTCGGACACTTAACGCAATCGACAAAGCCCGCCTGATTCCATCGCCCAACACGCTAATGGGAACCATTCCGCTGCGCTTATGACGTATGGCAATCGCTGGACGTTTGCCGTCGGGGGTTGTGACGATCTCGACCCCAGTAACATCGCGGTCAAGCCGACTGAGAAGTTCTCCGATACTATTGTCGGACCCATCCATCACTGCCGAGGTCAGAAGCTTTAGATTCGTGGTTTGGTTCCGATGTGCATATGGAGCGAGATATTCTACCGAGATGGAACGAGGCCGCGATCCACTGGCCGACCGGAGACCGTGTGAATTCCAAAGTGGGAAGGCCAGATGATTCGCGGGTGTTTCGACAGGGGCTTGTCCGACGTCGAACCAAGCTACGTTGATCAACCACCCTTCGTCGTAAGCATCGTCGCCCGCTGAGGCAAAGAAGCTTCGGTTCTGGTCTGTTTGAGGCGGAACACCCTTCAAACGCTCACACAAGGCCCTCAGGCCGCGTCGCGGAAATCGTCCATGCCCTTCAAGTTCAATGCGGCGATGTTCCTCCCACATATCCAGCTCAGCATGGGCACTATGCGGGAACATCCAGCGGATGGCGTCTATCGAAGAGAGCGCATCCCCTGAAATACCGAAGCTCCTGACATCTCGGCTACGGGCAATAGCCGCCCATTCGGCCATGTCGACCGGGGCAGCGAACAACGCCAGCGCCTCCAGCACGGAGGTTTTGCCGCTATCGTTGGCCCCCACAAGGAGGTTGATGCGAGCGAGGGAGTCAAGGGTGACAGCTACGAGACCCCGGAACGCACCGATCTGGAAGTGCTCCAGCAAAAGCGCGTGTCCTGAGCCAACCACACTTGCCATCCGACGCATCACCCCGCTGGGACCAAGAACCTTCCATCTTGTGCCACCGAACGCATCAGCCCCGCAATTCCTCGCGCGGGTTACGTTCTACAGCAAAGACTTGTGCGGCTGGCGATCCTCGGGACAAACCCTAGGATGACGGGGGAGAGAGGCCCCCGTCGCCTGCCGCAAAATACGATTGTCCTTACTACCCATCCTAAGGGCAAATATACCCCGTTCCGCCCGGCGCTTTGAAGCACCCCATCGATTCCGGGAAAATATGCTTGGGCAGCCACAACACCACCTCGGGCACGAAGATCGTGAACGCGATCGCGGCGAAGAAGATGATGTAAATCGGCAGGCTCGCCTTCAGCGCCACCGAAAATTTCACATTCAGAAATTTCGACGCCATCAGCAGCGCCAGCCCATAAGGCGGCGTGATCAGCCCGAAGGCCAGTGTCACGATCAGCACCACACCCATATGGACGGGGTTGATCGAAGCCAGATCCGTCAGCTGGTTGACCACCGGCATGAAGATGATGATCGCGGGCACCGGCTCGATGAAATCGCCGACAATGACGAACACCAGCACCAGCGAGAACATGATCAGATGCGGATCGGTTCCCGCGAAGCCCGCGATCCAGCCCGCCACCACGATCGGCCCGCGCAAATAGGCGAGCAACCAGCCAAAGGCCGAAGCTGCCGCGATGGTGATCATCGGCAGCGAATAGACCATGCCCGCCTGGATGAAATCATGCGGCACGTTCTTCAGGTGCCCCGGATTGAGGCACGGGATCACGATCAGCAGAATATAGGCGATTGCGACCACCCCGGCCTCGGTCGGGGTGAACCAGCCGCTCAGAATGCCGCCCAGCAGGATGACCGGAATGAACATCGGCAGCGCGGCGGCCTTCCCGGCGGTCGCTAGCTGCCCGAACGTCGAGCGCGGGCGGCGGAAGCCGGCGGGGCCGAAGAAGTAGCAATACAGCATCAGCCCGATGGCGATGAAGAAGCCCGGCACGATCCCGGCCAGGAACAGCCCGGCGATCGAGACATTGCCGATAGCGCCATACACCACGGCCATGATCGATGGCGGCACCAGCGCGGCGATGGTCGAAGCCGCGGCGATCAGCGCGGCGGTGAACTCCGGCCGGTAGCCCTCCCGCGCCATTGGGCCGCCCATGGTGCGCGACAGCACCGCGACGTCAGCCGAAGACGAGCCCGACATGCCCGAGAAGAACATCGAGAACACGGTCGTCACCTGCGCCAGCCCGCCGCGGACATGCCCCACCAGCGCCTGCGACAGCTCCGCGATGCGGATGACCACATTGGCGGAGGTCATCAGTTCCCCCACCAGCAGGAAGAACGGGATTGCCATCAGCGCTTCCGAATCCATGCCGTTGAACAACTGGGCGATCATCGATTGCATGGTGATCGGCGTGAACGCCGTTCCCACCAGCACGCCCGCGATCAACGCGAAGGCCACCGGCACGCCCAGATAGCCGAGCGACAGGAACAGAATCGTCATGACCGCCAGAAGGACGGCGTTGGACAGGATCATATGCCGGCTTCCCGCCCATGAACGTGATCGGTGTCGCTCTGAAACCCGTTCTTCAGGCCGTTGACGATCTGTTCCAACGAGAACAGCGCCACCAGCGCACCGCAGATGGGGATCGCGATATAGAGGTAGGACATTGGCAGCATCGATGGCATGCGAAAACTGCCGAAGCCGGTCCAGAAGTTCTGCCAGCCGTAAATCACCATGCCCAGGCCAACGAACAGCACCACGGCGCGGTTGAACACTTCGAAAAACCGGCGCGGGCCGCCCGCCATCTTCTCGGTCAAGGCCGACAGAAACAGATGGTCCTGCCGCCGCGTCGCGACGGCCGTGCCAATGAAGATGCCGTAGGTGAACAGCGCCGACGTGATCTCCTGCAGCCACAATAGGGCGTGGCCGCTCTGCCGGGTGACCACGTCGATGAACGTCGCGAGGGTGAAGCCCATGAGGCAGACGCCGCACAGGATCATCAATGCGAGTTCAAGCCGATCGAGGGCCGCCCATTTGAGGTGGCGGCCGGTTTGTTGAACGATGGGACCGGACATCAGGGTTACTGAATCGACCGGCAGATTTCGAGGATCTTCGTCGCCGCCGTCCCCAGACCGGCCGCGATCTTGTCCTGGATCGGCGTCGCCGCCGCGATCATGGCGGTCTTGTCGATGCCATCAACGAACTTTACGCCCAGCTTCTGCAGCTTGGCCCGGGACTTGTGTTCGAGTTCGATCGCGATGGTGGGTTCCTTCA
>CAIUPC010000579.1 GCA_903900905.1 uncultured Acetobacteraceae bacterium | reverse complement strand
TAGACCGGCCCGGCCGGGACGCCGGCGGCGATCAGTCTTTCCTCCCACGCCGCAGCGGTATCGGTGGCAACATGCGCCTCCAGAAGCTCCCGTAGGATCGCCTGGTTCTTCATTCGGTCGTCGCGTTCGGCGAAACGCACGTCCGTTTTCAACGCCGGCAGACCCAGCGCATCGCAGGTCGCGGCGAACTGCTTCTGTTCGTTGTTCACGATGTTCAGCGGCCCATCGCCGGTGCGGAACGTGCCGGAGGGCGCCGAGGTCTGGCTATGGTTGCCAATCGGCTGTGGCACATTGCCCGCGTTCAGGTAGTTCGACACCGTCCAGGCGGTGATGCTGCCCAGTGAACTGTCCAGCATGGAGACATCAATCGTCTCCCCCTCCCCGGTCGCCGCACGGCGCACCAAGGATGCTGCGATGGCGAAGGCGGCGGTGATGGCAGCGGTGGTGTCGCAGACCACCAGCCCGGCTTTCATCGGCGCGGTCTCGGCATCACCCGTCAGGCTCATGAGGCCGCAGTAGCCCTGAATGATCTGGTCATAGCTCGCCCGCTGCGCCAGCGGCCCGGTCTGCCCGAAACCGGAGACGGCGCAGTAGATCAAACGCGGATTCAAAGCCCTGAGCGCCTCCGCCGACAGTCCGAGGCGTTCCATCGCACCGGGCCGGAAATTCTCCAGCACCACGTCGGCATCAAGCACCAGGCGGCGGAAGACCTCTTTGCCCCGCTCGCTTTTCAGGTTCAGCGCGATGGATTTCTTGTTGGCGTTGAAGGCGAGGAACGACGTGCCCATCTGCCGGCGGCCATCGGCCGGGCTGGCGCCCATCTTGCGGGAGAGGTCGCCGATACCGGGGACCTCGACCTTGATGACCTCGGCGCCCATCAGCGCCAGTTGATACGACGCCAGTGGGCCGGCGATGACGTTCGACAGATCCAGCACCCGGATCCCGGACAGCGGCAGGCTCATGCGGCGGCTCCCGCGCGGACCGCCTCTCGCAGCCGGGCCAGATTGCCGCCCTGCTTGATCGAGCCGGGCAGCGGATGGCCGACGACGTCCTCAGCCAGGATGGCGCATTCGATCAGCGCGTTCAGATCGATCCCGGTCTCGATGCCCATTTCCTGGCAGAGGAACACCAGGTCCTCGGTGCAGACATTCCCCGCCGCGCCCTTATGCGCCGCGAAGGGGCAGCCGCCGAGGCCGCCGACAGCGGCATCGAATTTGGCGATGCCCATTTCGAGGCCGGCATAGGCATTGGCGATGCCCATGCCGCGGGTATCGTGCAGATGCAGGCTGAGCTTCGCCTCCGGGTAGCGGTTGCGCACCGCGCCGATGACGCGCTTGATGGTGACGGGCGTGGCCCAGGCCATGGTATCGGCCAGCGAAATCTTCTCGTATTCGACGCCGTGTTCCTCGGCGAGCGCCATCAACGTGCCGACACATTCGACCACCTTTTCCACCGCGATATCGCCCTGGAAATTGCAGCCGAAAGCGTTCGAGACCGAGGCATCGCCCACGGGAATGCCGAGTTCCTTATATCGTTCGATCTCCCCATGCGTATGCGCCAGATGCTGTTCCGGGGTGCGGTTGATATTGCGCTTCATGAACACGTCGGAAGGGTAGACGCGCACCTTGCCCTCCAGCGTCAGCTTGCCGGTCGCCCGCGCCCGTTCCAGCCCGGCATCGTTGAACCACAACGCGGTGTAATCCACGCCCGGCACGGTCTTCATCCGCGCCACGATATCGTCGGCATCCGCCATGCCCGGGACCTGTTTGCGGCTGACGAACGACGCGACCTGGATACGCTTCACCCCGGTATCCGACAGCGCATCGATCAACGCGACCTTGCGGTCGGTTGGGATGGGCGCCTTCTCGATCTGGAAACCCTCGCGCGGGCCTTCTTCGGTGATCAGAACGGATGTGGGGATCATGGCGGGTCTCCTGTCGGTGCCGTTATCACCCCCCCCCCGCGCGGGAGGGGGTTGGGGGGCGGGGGTCGTTCGGCATGGTCCGTGTGGGGTCACCCCTCCCCC
>CAIUPC010000578.1 GCA_903900905.1 uncultured Acetobacteraceae bacterium | reverse complement strand
CCGGGGACCAAGGTTTCCGCAGGTGCCGCGATTGGTCCCCGGGACGAGCCCGGGGATGACGCGGGGGCGGGGGCGTAGGGGCGCGGGGGGATAGGGGCGCGCGAGCCCCCCTCACCCAAACAACAACGCCGCCGCGTTCCCATGCAGAACCCGCCGCAGATCCTCATCCGGCAGAGACAGGCCCCGCGCCGCATCCGTGGTGCGCTGCAAGTCCAGCAGCGGGTAGTCAGACGCGAAGATCACCTTCTCGCTCCCCTTCGTCCCATGCCAGCGCCCGCCCATGAAGGTCAGCAGCTCTTTCGGATAGGCCTTCGGCGACCAGGCGGAGGTGCAGATGTAATAGTTCGGATGCCGCGCCGCCAAGCGGATCGCCATGTCCGTCCAGGGGTCGCCGATATGGTGGGCGATGATCGTCAGATCGGGGAAGGCCAGCGCCACATCCTCCAGATGCTTCGGATCGTTCGGCCCCATCGGCCAGAGCGGCCCGGGCATGCCGACATAGGTAAACAGCGGCAGCTTCAGCTCTGAGCACTTGGCGAACAGCGGGTAGTACCACCGGTCATTCGGCGCCAGGCCCCAGGGGGAGGGGGTGATATGCACCCCGGCCAGCCCCGGATCGCCGGCCCATTCCGCGACGATGCGCGGGTTCTGCATGAGGTCCCAGTACGACCCCGCCCCATGCTCCGGCGGCATCACCGTTGCCGTCCATTTCAACCGCCCCGAGGAGGCCCGCGAGACGGAAGCCAATTCATGATGCAGCGAATGCAGCCGATCGAGGGTGGTCGGGTAGTAGACCTTCGCGGCGAGCACCCCATGGGTGACGCCGGTCGCATCCATCGCTGCCAGCACCTCCGGGAGCGGTTTGCGCGGCACCTCCGCCCCGGCTTCGCCACCGTGGTGGAAGGTGTGCATGACCCGCTGCAGCCGGGGATCGTCGGTCCAGGGCACGACATCGGCGCGGGTGACGGTGCCCGGCCCGCCGATCCAGGGGGAGTGGAGGAAGGCGTCGATGATGGGGCCGGTGTACATGTGGTGCTCCAGAGGGGAGGGTGGCTCAGCATAGTCGCACGCTACCCGGCGCGGGAGAGGCGGATCACAGAAGATAATCGATGTTTTAAGGCCGGGTTACCGCATGAGCGCCAGGCTCCCGCACTGGCCCGCCGCTGCCATCCATGGCAATTCTCCCTCAGGAAATCACCAAGGAGACTCCCGCATGAAAGTCTGGGCCGTTGTCGCGCATGGCGCGCCGCTCGAATGCGTCGAAATGCCGGACCCCGTCCCGACCGGCACCGAGATTGTCATCGACGTGACAAATTGCGGCGTCTGCCACTCGGACATCCACCTCTGGCATGGCGGCTACGACCTCGGCGGCGGCAAGTTCCTGGCGGTGAAAGATCGCGGCCTGATGCTGCCCGCCGCCCCCGGCCATGAGATCGTGGGCAAGGTCGCGCGGCTCGGCCCCGACGCCACCGGCGTCTCCGTCGGCGATCAGTTCGTCGTCTATCCCTGGATCGGCTGCGGCGACTGTGAGCGCTGCGCGGCGGAGGAGGACAATCTCTGCCTCAACCAGCGCAGCCTCGGCGCCATCATCAACGGCGGCTTCGCACGTCAGGTGAAGGTGCCGCATGCGCGCTATCTGCTGCCGCTGGATGGGATCGACCCGTCGCTGGCCGCGACCTATGCCTGCTCCGGCCTGACCGCCTATTCGGCGGCGCGCAAGATCATGCCGCTGGGCGCGGACAAGCCCGTGCTGGTGATTGGCGCCGGCGGGGTCGGTTTGGCCGGCATCGCGGTGCTGAAAGCGCTGGGGCACCGGGCTATCGTCTCCCTCGATGTCAGCCCGGCGAAAGAGGCCGCCGCCCGCGCCGCCGGCGCCAGAAATTTCATCGCCGCCGTCGGAGACGAAGCGACCAAACGCATCCTGGCCGAGATCGGCCCCATCGCCGCCGCGCTGGATTTCGTCGGCGCCAGCGGCACCGTCGCCACCGCCATGGCCTGCCTCACCAAAGGTGGCAAGCTCGTCATGGTGGGCGTGGGCGGCGGGGAGCTGACCCTGTCGGTCGCCGGCACCATCTTCCGCGCCCAATCGGTGCAGGCGAGCCTCACCGGCTCGATCCCCGAACTGCGCGCGGTGCTGGCTTTGGCGCGGGAGGGCAAGCTGGTGCCGACGCCGATCGAGGAAGTGCCGAAGCATCTGGCCGATGACGCGATGCACCGGCTGGAGCGGGGGGAGGTGACGGGGCGGTTGGTGTTGACCGACCCGGCCTGAGTTGGGCGATCTCGCGGTCGACCCCCGCGCGGGCCGTCACCGTCCACGCCTGACCATTATGAGCGCGTGTGCCGGACAGCACATCGCGCCGTCGCCGGTAGCCCTACGGTCGGGATGTCTCACGGGGCTTGCGAAACGCAACTCCTGGGCGAGACGGAGATATCGCAAAGGACAGATCGTCATGAACAACACGCAATCGAACCTGACTGACGCGACGGCCGCCATGCTCACGGCGGAAGAACTCGACGGCATCGCCGGCGGCGTGATCGGGATCGCCAGCACCAGCACTCTGCCCCCGTCCACCGGCCCCTTCGCGCCGCCGAACCCGGGTCCGTACACGTTGCCGAAACTCTGAGGCGCGATACCACGGGCGAGGGCTATCGGCCCCGCCCGGTTGACTCATGCTCTCAACGTCATGGCCAGATAGCGATCGGTCAATGGTTCGGGCGGTCGGTCTTATACCAACCCGTAAAATGAATGACGTACCGGCCATCGTTACCCGTCATGCCGACGCAGGTCGGCACCCACGCCTTTCTCCTGTCTGACGCTGCAAAGTCGTGGATGCCGACCTCCGTCGGCATGACGGCGTTGGGGCGG
>CAIUPC010000577.1 GCA_903900905.1 uncultured Acetobacteraceae bacterium | reverse complement strand
GGACATTGGTCATCCACGCGCCCAGGCGTTCCTTCAGCGGCGCGTTGACCCGCAGCGGCTGCTGATCCTGCCAATAGACCACCGGCGCCGGCGGGTTCGGCTCGATCTGGCCGTGGTTGCCGCGATGGCGGGTGTAATGGCCGGGCGCCTTGTCCAGCTTCTGGTTCCAGATATCGAGGCCGGTCGGGATGTACCAGATGGTCTGCGCCATCGGCAGCATCGCCAGGTGGTCCGGCATGATCCTGGTCAGGTTGATGGTGGCACGCGCACTGAGCAGGCAGTGGTCGTTGTTCACGAAATTCACGTACCCGTCGTCGATGCGCTCATGATAGGGCACATGCGTATACGGCGCATGAATCCGCACCCCCTCCGCCACGATCTCATGCAGCGGTCGGCCCGCCCGGATCAGGTCGTGGAAGACCGCCGTCGCGCCCACCTGGTCGCGCATAAGGCAGCGATCTTCCAGCTTGGCGTAGAGGGCGTTGGCGCCGCTGCGGTCGCGCGACACATCGGTCTGGCTGTCCATCTCGGGTTCCCTTCGGTTGCTGGCTTCGGCAGCGTTCGATTGCCGCGATCCTACGCTTGACACGCCGCCGCCGACAACCATCGTAGCTTCCAAAGGCACCCTGGGGAGGCATCAATGGCAGAGAGCGCAACGAATTCCGGATGGACCATCAGCACCGTCGCCGGCACCGGCGAACAGGGCTATGCCGGCGATGGCGGTGCGGCCGGCCAGGCCCTACTGAACAACCCCTTCGATATCGCATTCTCCGCAAATGGGGACTTGATTTTCTCGGATACGTTCAACCATTGCATCCGCCGGGTTGATGCCAGAACGGGCGTGATCCAAACCATTGCCGGAACCGGACAAAAGGGCTTTTCCGGCGACGGCGGCCCGGCCACGGAGGCCCTGTTGAACGAGCCCTATGGCGTCGTCACCGACGCCGCCGGCCAGATTTTTTTCGCCGACCGGCTGAACCGGCGGGTGCGGATGATCGACGGAAGCGGGCGGATCAGCACCCTCGCGGGGGACGGCTCGGGCCAGTACAGCGGCGATGGCGGCCCGGCGGCGACGGCGGGATTGGCGGAGCCGAACGGCCTGGCGCTGGACGCGGATCACGCGCGGCTGTTCATCGCCGATGTGGCGGATCACCGGGTGCGGGTCGTGGACCTCGCCAGCGGCATGATCGCGACTTTCGCCGGCACCGGGGAGGGCAAGCATGACGGCGATGGCGGCCGCGCCACCCAGGCGGGCATTTTCGGCGCGCGGGCGGTGGCGATGGCCCCCGATGGCGCGCTGATCGTGATGGAGCGCCAGGGCAGCAGCCTCCGCGTGGTGCGCAACGGCATCATCACGACCATCGCCGGCACTGGTGCGCGCGGCTATGCCGGCGATGGCGGTGCGGCCGCGGTGGCGGTGTTCGCGGCGCCCAAGGAAATGGCGGTTGATGCCGCCGGCAACATCTACGTGGTGGACACGGAAAATCACGCCATCCGCCTGATCGACGCGGCGACCGGGATCGTGACCACCATCGCGGGCAACGGCGTGGCCTCGCCCGGCGGCGACGGTGGCCCGGCGACGCAAGCCGGCCTCGCCCGCCCGCATGGCGCGGCGGTGGGACCGGATGGAGCGCTCTATATCGGCGACAGCGAAAACCATCGGGTGCGCAAGCTGACGCGCATGGTTCCCCCGGCGCGGCCGGTGTGATTTAGTCTCTTCCAATAATATGCTGAGGGAGGCAAACGATGCACCGATGCCTGATGGTCGCGGCCCTGTTGGGCGCGATGCTGTTCGCAACCGGAGCCCGCGCGGCGGACCTCTGCCCCAATCCCAAACAGATGGATGGATTCAAAACCTGCGCCGACATCACCAAGGCCGAGGCCGAGGGCGCTCTGGTGGTCTATTCCACCGACCCCGAGGACGGTTCGGAAAAGGTGCTGGCCCGCTTCCGCAAGATGTTTCCCGCGATCAAGACCACCTATATGCGGCTCCAGGCCGGGGCGCTGTATGCGCGCCTGACCTCCGAACGCCAGGCCAAGGCCTATCTGGCCGACATTGTGCAATTGTCCGATATGAGCCTGGTGCTGGATTTCCAGAAGCATAACGGCTGGATGGAATACCAGTCGCCGGAAATGGCACATTTCAAACCGGAATGGAAAAGCAAGCCGGAGGGGTTCTGGACCTGGGGCGCCATCGGTGTGGCGGCCCTCGCCTATAATCCGACCACGGTTCCGGCCGATCAGGCGCCGAAAAACTGGCTCGACGCGGTCGATCCGCGCTGGAAAGATTCGATCACCAGCAAGGCCTCGACCTCCGGCATGCAGCACATGACCTGGTATCTACTGCGCCAGCTCTATGGTGACGACTATTGGACCAAATTCGCGGCCCTGACGCCCAAGGCATTCGACTCCTACGTGCAGCAATATGACCGCACCATCAGCGGTCAGGAAAAGATCATCCATACCGCGCAATATTCCGGTTACCTGCTGGCCAAGGCCAAGGGGGCGCCAATCGCATTCGTGTATCCGCCGGATGGGCTGATCGCGGTGCCGGAAAGCTGGGGCGCGGTGAAGGAAGCCCCGCACCCCGAGGCCGCACGGCTGTTCGTGGACTGGTTTATTGGCCAGCCGGGCCAGAACGCCTATGGGCAGGACCTGATGTATAATTCCCTGCGTTCCGACATCGCCCCGCCGCCGGGCGGCGTCAGCCCCTCGGAAATGAAACTGCTCTTTCCCACGGATTGGGAGGCATTCCTGAAAACGCACGGCCAGTTCGTAAAAGAGTGGAACAAGATCACCGGCCTGCGTTAGCAACGAGACCATTGCGGCGGGCCGAATTTTATCCCAAGCGTCCGCATCATTGGCTGATCGACGGAGCCCATCGTCATGCCGATGGGCCGGCGCGATGCAGGGCAATCGGGTGAAGCCGCGGTTCTATCGCATATGCCGATATTGCGTTTGGCTCGACAGGCCGGGCGGTAAAAAAACCGTCATCCCCGGGCTTGTCCCGGGGACCAAGGTCAGCACCTTGCCGCGATTGGTCCCCGG
>CAIUPC010000576.1 GCA_903900905.1 uncultured Acetobacteraceae bacterium | reverse complement strand
GATGTGATCTTCGGGGAGGCGACGCTCGTCTCCCGCGATCCCGTGGCGGTGCGCCGGACCTGGATGATGCGCGTCGGTGCGGCATCCGCGGCCGTGCTGGTGACCTTGCTGGGCGCGGGCGCCTTGATACAGACCCGATCGGTCAATCAAACCGCCGTCGCGGAGTCGGATGCTGCCCTGAACGCCTATACGGCGGCGGCTCTGACGCTGAAGCTCGATCCGGTGATGGAATCCGATCTGTCCCGCGTTGGGCCGGTGCTGGACAAGGCGCGCGGCCTCCCCTTCGGGCCGGATGCGCCGCCACCGGCGACGCAATGGTTTCCGGGCCTGTCGCAGGTCGACAAACTCACGGCGGGTGCGAAACAGGTTTACGTGCATGCGCTGGACAACATATTCCTGCCGCGGCTGCTCCATCGGCTGGAAGCGCAAATGCGCCAGAATTTCTCCAACCCGGCCTTTTTGTATGAGGCGACGCGCGTCTATCTGATGCTCGGATCGCAAGGTCCGTTGGATCGCGCATCGATTGCCGAATGGATGCATTTCGACTGGGAAGCCGCTTTTCCCGGCGCGGCGGCGGAGCCGCTTCGAAAATCCCTTGAATTGCATTTGAAGGCGACGCTGGAAGAGCCATTGCCGGCGGTGGTTCTGGACGGTGTGCTCATCGAGGATGCGCGGCGTACTTTCAGTCGCGTCACGCTGGCGGATCGGGTGTACGCGAATATCCGCCGTTCGCCGAAGGCGGCCGCGCTCGCACCTTGGGCGCCTGGCGATGTCGCGGGTGCCTCCGGCGCGCGGGTGTTCGTGCGCCGATCGGGTCAACCGCTGACGGCGGGGGTTCCGGGGTTCTTTACGGTTGAGGGTTTCCACACCGTCCTGCTGCCGCAATTGCCAGCGGCAACGATCCAGGTGGCGAACGATAGCTGGGTGCTCGGCAAGGCGTCGCAGATCGATGCCGCCAGCCTTGCGGCCGTCAATCTGCAGAAGGATGTCGTTACCCTTTACACCAACGAATACGCGCAGCAGTGGGATGCTTTGCTGGCCGATATCGATATCGACCCGCTGACGAACCTGCCCCAGGCCGTGCAGACGCTTTACATCCTGTCATCCCCGCAATCGCCGATGCGCGACCTGCTGGCGGGTATCACGCGGCAGCTGACATTGACGCAGGCGCCACCCGCGCCGGCGGGCCTCGCGGGCGCTGCAGCCGCGGCACAGGCCGCGGCCACCCAGGCGGCCACGGCCGGCGCCTCCCGCCTGCAAGGGCTGCTGGGCCAGTCGGGCCCGCCGCCGGAACCGCCGGGCAAGGCCATTGAGGTTCGCTACGCGCCGCTGATCGCCTTTGTCGGCAAAGGGCCGGGCGCGCCGATCGATGGTGCATTAAAAATTCTTAACGACTTGCAGGTGCAGCTGGCCCAGGTCGCCAACGCGCCGCCAGGCGGGGCGGCCGCGCCGCCGGCGGCGACTGACCCGGCTCAGTTGCTGCAGGCTGAGGCCAGCCGTGATCCGCAACCGGTGCAACGCTGGCTCCGCGCCATGGTTGTCGGCGGCAATACGCAGCGCAGCGGTGGCGCGAAGAAGGCCGCGGGCGAAGCGTTCAATGCGCCCGGCGGCCCGGCCACATTGTGCAAGCTGGCGGTCGATGGCCGCTACCCGTTCACCGCCGCCGCCGTAACTGAAATTCCGCTGGACGATTTCGCCCGGTTATTCGCGCCCAACGGCATGCTGGATCAGTTCTATACGACCCAGCTGCGTCAGTTCGTCGATACCTCCGGTCCGACCTGGAAGGCCCAGGCCGTGGGCGGGGTTGAACCGCCGGTGACGGTTGAAGATCTGGCGCTATTCCAACGCGGTGCGGCGATCCGGGATCTGTTTTTCGCCGGTGGCGGCGCGCAGCCGACGGTGCGGTTTGACATCATCCCGCAGACGTTGGACGCGGGTGCCAAGCAGGTGACGATCGATCTCGACGGCCTGAGTGTCTCCTACGCCCATGGGCCGTTGCGCTCGACGTCCGTCACCTGGCCAGGGGCCGGGCCGACGCGCATCAACAGCGCCAGGCTGGTCTTCGATCCGCCGCCGGCCAGCGGTCCGCCGGTGTTGCAGGCGACCGGTCCCTGGGCGCTGTTCCGGCTCTTCGGGCAGGGCAAATTGCAGCAGGGCGCGTCATCTGATCGCTACACGCTGACCTTCCAGCTGGCCGATCGGCAGGCTTCCTTCGAAATCAGGGCGGGGTCGGTGTTGAACCCCTTCGCGCCGGGCATGCTGCGGGACTTCAAATGCCCGGGATTGTGACCGCGCACCGTGTCATCGCGGGCTTTTATGGCAAGATGCCCGCGCGCGGGGACTTCGTGCGCGCCGCCCTGCCGCGTGACTTTACCGACCCCTGGGATGAATGGATGCAGACCATGATCGCTGGCAGCCGGGCCTTGATGGGGGACGATTGGCTTCCGGCCTATCTGGAAGCCCCGATCTGGCGGTTCACCCTTCCGGCCGGCTGGTGCGGCGCGCATGCGGTCATGGGCCTGATGTTGCCCAGCGTCGACAAGGCCGGCCGCTATTTCCCGCTGACATTCGCCGCTTTGGGCCATGGGAAGGCCATCACCGCCGACGAAGGCTGGCTCGACCGCGCCGAGGAAGCCGGTCTGGACGCGTTGGAGCATGACACCGACCCCGACGGTGTCACCCTGATGCTGGGTGAACCGCCGATCCCCCATGCGGCAGCGGGGGAGGAAGGCGTTGGGGTGTGGTGGACCAGCGGGTCCCCGCGGGTCGAGGCATCGCGCCTCACCCTGGCCAGTATGCCGGATGTCCCGGCTTTTGCATTGATGCTCGGTGCCCGAACGGCGGATGCCAACATTCCCCCGGGCGAACACGTTGCACAAGACGTGTCATGGGAGGTACCATCATGAACGCGCCGCAGTTGCGCTCCTGGGCGATGACCCATCCGGGGATGAAGCGATCCCATAACGAAGACACGTTCGTGAACCGCCCTGATCTTGGGGTCTGGGCCGTCGCTGACGGCGCCGGCGGGCATTCCGCCGGGGAGGTCGCGTCCGGCATGATCGCTGAGGCCCTGGAAGCGATGCCACCGGGCCTGTCCGCCGCGGAACTGCTGGCCGAAGTGCGCGTGCGCATCCGATCGACCCATGACGCGCTGCGGGAGGAAGCCCTGCGGCGGGGTGAACATGTCACCATCGCTTCGACCGTTGTCGTCATGCTCGCGCGTAACGAGCACTTCGCCTGCCTGTGGGCCGGTGACTCGCGGGCCTATTTGTTGCGAAATGGTGAATTGCGCCAGATCACGCGGGACCACAGCCTGGTTCAGGAATTGGTCGATGCCGGGGTGGTCAGGGCCGAAGATGCCGAAAAGCATCCACGCGCCAATGTTATCACCCGCGCGGTCGGGGCCGATTTGGAAGATGCGTTTGATCTCGATAAGGTAAGCGATCGTCTGATGCCCGGGGATCGCTTTCTGTTGTGCAGCGATGGGCTGTGCAAAACGCTGCCGGCTGATGAACTGGCCCAGCTGCTCGGCGCTGATACCGGCGTGCCGCCCCCTCAGGCTTTGGTCGCGGCGGCCTTGACGATGAATGCCAGCGACAATGTAACGGCGGTGACGGTCGAGGTTGGTTAACCGGCGAGTGCCGACCCCGGAAAAAGCGCGCAAACAGAAAAAGCCGGAGAGTCGCCTCTCCGGCTTTTTTGTGACCATGGCTGAGCCGGTTCCCCGGCTCAGCGTACGGATCAGTGTTAGGTGCTGGTCTGCGTGGTGAGGTCGTAGCCCTGCGTGCTCGGCGTGGTGGTGCCGTCGGAGGCCGGGTACTTCAGGGTCCAGTTGATCTTGGCGAAGTTCATCGACAGGGATTCGGTCGGCATGTCGCCGCCGCTGCTGACGCTGTAACCGCTGAGGCCGCAATCGATCAGTTCATACGACAGGAAGTCGATGGTCTCGCCGGCGGACGTGCGCGTGAAGAAGATCGACACCGTGGTGTTGACTTCGCCAGCGGTGGCATCCTTCCAAAGACCCGGGGAAGAGACATCCATGGTCTTGGTGACCACGATTTCGCTGATGGACGGCGCGGAGCTTTCACGGCCGGAGCCGCCAGCCATGGCGCTGCCGATGCCGCGGCCGACGCCGAACTGGAAGCTCGTGAGCTCCGTCCACTTCTCGTAACCCTTGGTCGTCACCGGACCTTCGACGGCCCCGAACTTCATGAAAATAGCCATGGTGTCTCTCCTTGTTTGCTGCCGAACGAGTTGTTGGTCAGCCGATAACGTATTGGAACATGCCTTCCGTGTCTACTCCCACGGTGATGGCATTTATCGCTGCGCCTTCGGCTAAGCGAGACAATACCTCACTGGAGAGTTCCGGGAGTAACGTACGCGAGAGGATCTTTTCAACGTTTCGTGCGCCAGAGGATGTCTCGGTGCAGCGCGCAGCGATCGTCTCGATCAAATTGTCATCCCAATCGAACTGCGCACCGTAAGATTCCTTCACCCGGCGGCGGATCCGGTTGAGCTGCAGGCCAACGATCTGACGGATGATCTCCGGCGAGAGCGGGAAATATGGCACGATCGTCACGCGGCCAAGGAAGGCCGGTTTGAACGATTTCATCAATTCCGGCATCAGCGCCTCCGCCAGACCAGCCGCATCGGGCGCGGTCTCCGGATCGGCGAACAGCCTGGTGATCAGGTCTGTCCCGGCATTCGATGTCATGATGATGACGGTGTTCTTGAAATCGATGTCGCGGCCTTCGCCGTCCTTCATGTTGCCCTTATCGAACACCTGGAAGAACACGTCCTGCACGCCCGGATGCGCCTTCTCCATCTCATCGAGCAGGATGACGGAGTAGGGACGCCGGCGAACCGCCTCGGTCAGCACGCCGCCTTCGCCATAGCCCACATAACCCGGAGGACTGCCCATCAGCAGGCTGACCTTATGCTCTTCTTTGAACTCGGTCATATTGATGACCGTCATGTTCTGCTCACCGCCATACAGCAAATCGGCCAGGGTCATTGCGGTCTCGGTCTTACCGGTGCCGGATGTGCCCACCATCATGAACACGCCGATGGGCTTGCGCGGATCGGTCAGGCCGGCGCGGCTGGTACGGATCGCCTGCGCGACGGCATCCAACGCGTGCGGCTGGCCAACGATGCGCTTGCCCATGACCTCCTGCAGGTTCAGGACGGTGCGGATTTCGTTGGATTGCATGCGGCCGGCGGGAATGCCGGTCCAGCCGGCGACCACCTCGGCAACGGCCTGGCCGTCGACCACCGGGTAGATCAGCGGCTCTTCACCCTGCAGATTACGTAATTGTGACGTTACGTCCGCGAGCGCGGCGCGCAGGGCGTCCTTGTCGTCGGTATTGGCCTCATCCTCGATCTTGCCGCGGATTTCGCCGATTTGGGCAGCGAGGGTCTTTTCCTGATCCCAGCGGATGTGCAGCGCGGCCAGTTCGGCGGCTTTGATCTCGCGTTCCGCGAGCAGGTCGGCGCGGCGATCTTCGTGCTTTTCGCCGGCGGCGATTTCGCGTTCCAGAATGCTGACTTCGGTGTCGATCAGGGAGATCCGGCGCTCCCGGTCCTCAACGGGCGGCGGCACCGCGGCCTGGCTCATGGCAACGCGGGAGCAGGCGGTGTCGATCAGGCTGACGGCCTTGTCGGGCAGCTGGCGCGACGGGATATAGCGGGCGGACAGCCGCACGGCCTCACTGACGGCCTGATCCAGGATGCGGACGCTGTGGTGCTTTTCGAGGGTGGAAACCAGGCCGCGGATCATCGCGATGGCGGTCGGTTCCGTGGGTTCTTCAACCTTCACCACCTGGAAGCGCCGGGTCAGCGCGGCGTCTTTCTCAACGTATTTTTTATATTCCGCCCAGGTCGTGGCAGCGATCGTGCGCAGCTCGCCACGCGCCAGGGCCGGCTTCAGCAGGTTGGCCGCGTCGCCCGAACCGGCGGCCCCGCCGGCGCCAATCAACTGATGCGCTTCGTCGATGAAGATGATGATGGGCTTGGGGCTGGATTTCACCTCATCGATGACCCCGCGCAGCCGGTTTTCGAATTCGCCCTTCACCCCGGCGCCGGCCTGCAACAGGCCCAGATCGAGGGAGCGCAGCGTGACGTCCTTCAAAGCCGGCGGGACGTCGCCGGACGCGAGACGCAGCGCGAAGCCTTCCACGACGGCGGTCTTACCGACGCCGGCTTCACCGGTCAGGATCGGGTTGTTCTGGCGGCGGCGGGTCAGAATGTCGATCATCTGACGGATTTCAGAGTCGCGCCCCAGGATCGGGTCGATCTTCCCGGCCTTCGCCTGCGCGGTCAGGTCGGTCGTGAATTGTTCGAGCGCGCCGCCACCGCTGCGTGGCATGCCGCCGCCGTCGCCGCCGGAAGCACCGGCTTCGCTGGTCGCGGCATAGGCCGCCGCATCCGCGGCTTCGGCGCTGTTGCCGGTGATCGCATCGAAATCGCGCTTGAGCTGATCCGGCTGAATTTTCAGCAACTGCCCGGACGCGTCGCGGGCCTGGCGCGCCAGCGCCTCATCGGCGAGCAGCGCCCACATCAGGTGCCCGGACCGCAGCCGCGTCGCCCCTTGTTCCAGCGACGCCAGCAACCAGGCCTGCTTCACCCATTCCACGATGTCGGGCGCGAGGGACGGTGCGCGGCCATTGCCCGTCTTCATCTTTTCGAGGGAGCGATTGAGATCGACGGCGAAGCGGCCCTGATCAATTTCATAATGCTTCAAAATGGCCGCGACATCGCCGTCAGCCCGGTCGGCCAGGGTAACCAGCCAATGCTCAATCTCAACATTATAATGCGTGCGTGACAGCGTCAGCCCCGCGGCGGCTTCGAGTGTGCGGCGGCACACGTCGTTCAGTCGTCCGACAAGCTGTTTTAAATCGATCGTGGCCATGGGTTCCCCGCGCTGGTTCCGGTTGGGGGATAGGCGTCCCCCTTTTCGGTGAATCCTATTATGTGCTACACAGAATCGTTGTCCAGCGGTGGGAAGGCATTTGCATGGCGGGTTTGCCGGATGGGTTCAAACTGGAGGCGCTGGTCGCGCCAATCGCCGGCGAGACCGCGGTGGGGGCCGATATCCGGCAGGACTACTCCGCCCAGTCGCCCTACACCCGGCTGCGTGATGCGCGGTCAGAGGCGCGCGACGCGGAGAAATTGATCGACGCCGGCAATGCCGACGCCAAAGACCCGGTCCCGCTCTGGCGCGCGGTGCGTGACCTCGCCCAGAAGACTCTGACAGAGACCACCAAGGATCTGGAGGTCGCCGCCTGGCTGACCGAGGCATTGATCCGCAGCCACGGCCTCGCCGGGCTCGCAGCCGGTGCGCAGCTCTTGAGCGGTCTGGCCGAGAGTTTTTGGGATGATCTTTACCCCATGCCCGACGAATACGGCATGGAAACCCGCGTTGCCCCGGTCACCGGCCTCAATGGCCAGGATGGCGGCGGTTCGTTGATGCAGCCATTGAACAAGCTGACTTTGTTCGATCGGCCCGACGGTACCCCCGTCGCGTTATATCAGTACAGACAGGCCGAGCAGCTAACGACCCTCGACAAAGCCCGGCTCGACGCCAGGATCAAGGCCGGCGCTGTAACCTTCGATACGATGGACAAGGAGGCACGCGCGTCCGTCAAGCGCCTGACCGCCTTGCGTGTCGACGTGCGGGCCGCGCTGAGCGCGTGGGAACACATGGCGCGGGTCATGGACGATAAGGCCGGCATGGACAGCCCGTCCACCAGCCACGTCCGAGACCTGCTGCGTGGCATGCTTGAGCTGGTTAATCGTTATGCACCGCCGGAAGCAGAAGAACCGGAGCCCTCTGACGAGGCGGAATCCGAGGAGGAGGCCGGCGCTGAAGCCGGCGGCGGGCAGGTTGCCGCCCGGCCAGCCCAGGCCCAGGTCATGACCCGGGAGATCGCGCTGAAGCAGCTCGAGGAACTGTCCGCTTATTTCAAGCGGACCGAACCCCATTCGCCGCTCGCTTATACGCTCGAAGAAGCGGTGCGGCGCGGGCGTCTGACCTGGCCCGAACTGCTCGAAGAAGTGCTGGCCGATAAGGGTGCCCGCGACGGCATTCTCACCAAGCTGGGTATACGTCCGCCACAAGCCGCACCGCCGGCATAGCCGGTTTTGCGCGTCATCGGTCGGTATGAGAGCGTGACAAGGTTCTGTGAGGTATGTCATACTCACGAGCGGGGATTGAGCGTAGGTCAAAGGCCTGCCGGATATGCGGGCTCTCGGACCTATGAATGAGTCCTATTCTTATTTGACGCCGGATAGGCCGGCATTAGCAACGGGGAAGCGGGACCATGAGTGCAAGCGTCCACGACAAACTTAACCGCGTGCGTAAGCCGCGTGTTCATATCAGCTATCAGGTCGAGACCGAGGGCGCGGAAGTCGTGCGGGAATTGCCGTTCGTTGTCGGCGTCATGGGCGATTTTTCCGGCGACCCGACCTCCCCCCTCCGGCCGCTGGCGGATCGCAAGTTCATCCAGATCGATCGTGACAATTTCAACGACGTCATGGCCAGCATGAACCCCGGCCTGAAGCTCAAGGTCGACAACACGTTGTCGGAAGCCGGCGGACAGATGGGCGTCGATCTGACGTTCAAATCGATCGAAGATTTCGAGCCGGCCCGCGTCGCTCAGCAGGTGCCCGCGCTGCGCGCGCTGATGGAAACGCGTGCGAAACTGCGCGATCTCATGAGCAAGGTCGATCGGTCCGATGAGCTGGAAGGCTTGCTGGAGCAGGTTCTCAAGAACGAGAACGATCTGAAATCCCTGTCCAGCGAGCTTGGCCTCGACAAGAAGGAGGGCTGATCCATGTCCGGTACGCAAACCGAATCCCAGGCTGCTGGCGCGACAACCACCACGGAAGGCGGTCTTTCCTTCCTCGACCAGGTCATCGGCGCCACCAAGCAGACCGAGCCCGATCAGGCACAGGATCTGGTCAAGAACCTCGTCGAGCAGGCGATGGCCGGCACGATCACGTTCGATAAGAACCTGTCACGCTCGTTCGAACTCGCGATCGCCGCGATCGATCGCAAGATGTCGCAGCAGCTGAACGCGATCATGCACGATCCGAAGTTCACGAAGCTGGAAGGCACGTGGCGGGGTATGCATTACCTCGTGATGAACACGGAAACGAGCACGAACCTGAAAATTCGTGTGATGAACATTCCGAAACGCGAACTGACGCGCGATCTGCAGCGCGCGGTCGAATTCGACCAGAGCCAGCTGTTCAAGAAGATCTACGAAAACGAATTCGGCACGCCCGGCGGTGAACCCTACGGTGCGCTGATTGGCGACTACGAGTGGACCCAGCATCCGGACGACGTGGAAACGCTGCGCCTGATCTCCAACATCGCCGCGGGCGCGTTCGCGCCGTTCATTTCGGCCGCTGGCCCGGGCATGTTCGGGTTCGACAGCTACACCGAAATGTCCAAGCCGCGTGACCTCGCGAAAATCTTCGAATCCGCCGATTACACGAAGTGGCGCAGCTTCCGCGACAGCGAGGACGCGCGCTTCGTGTCCCTCGTCATGCCGCGGACACTGGCCCGGGCCCCCTATGGCGCCGCGACCAAGCCGATCGAAGAGTTCGCGTATGAAGAGGCGCCGTATGATGCGAGCGGCGCCGCGAAGGCAATGGAACATACGGATTATTGCTGGATGAACGCCGCCTACGCGATGGGCGCGCGCCTGACCAACGCCTTCGCCCAGTACGGCTTCTGCACCGCGATCCGCGGCGCCGAAGGCGGCGGTAAAGTCGAAAACCTCCCGACCCATGTCTTCGCATCCGACGATGGTGACATGGATGCGAAGTGCCCGACCGAGATCGCGATCACCGATCGCCGGGAATTCGAGTTGTCCAACCTCGGCTTCCTGCCGCTGTGCCACTATAAGAATACCGATTACTCGGTGTTCTTCGGTGCCCAGTCGGTGCAAAAGCCGAAGAAATACGACCGCCCGGAAGCGACCGCGAACGCGGCGATTTCGTCCCGTCTTCCGTACCTCATGGCCTCCAGCCGTTTCGCGCATTACCTGAAAATCATGGCGCGCGATAAGGTCGGTAGCTTCATGGAAGCGCCGGACGTCGAACGCTGGTTGAACCGCTGGATTTCCGGCTACGTCAACGGCAACGAGAATGCCGGCCAGGAAATGAAGGCCCGTTATCCGCTGCGCGAAGCGCGTGTGGAAGTGCGGGAAATCCCGGGCAAGCCGGGTTCCTACAACGCGGTCGCACATCTGCGCCCCTGGCTGCAGATGGAAGAACTCACCACCAGCCTGCGTATGGTCGCGCGTATTCCGGCCGCGTCGGCGTAATACCCGACGCTTACGGGTTGAAGGCAGCGTCGTGACAGATATCGGCCTCGACGCTCTTGTGTCCGCCACCACGGTGGCGGACACAACGCCCGCCGACGATCCACGCGCCACTGTCGATGCTGGCGGGGCGCGCGCATTCATGCTGCGCGGCAATTTTATCGGTAACCGGGATCAGGCCGACGAAGACCAGCTAACCGATTTCTTGATGGCGGACGGTCACGATGCGGTCGTCGCCTGGTTTGGCGGCCTGTCGCGGCCGCTCCTGCACGATCTGGACGCGCTCAGAACGGCTCTGGATGCCGATATCGCCGCGATCGACGCGATGTTGAATGAGCAGATAGACGCCATCCTGCATCATCCCCGATTGCGGAAAATCGAAGGAACCTGGCGCGGCATCGCATGGCTCGTCGACGGGGTTGAGCAAGGTGCGAAACTCAAGGTTAAGATCCTCAATATCGGCTGGCCCGAGATATGCCGCGACCTGGAACGCGCCGTCGAGTTCGATCAAAGCAACCTGTTCCGAAAAATATACGAAGAAGAATATGGCACGCCGGGTGGTGAACCCTATGGCCTGATCGTCGTCGATCATGATGTCCGCCATCGGCCCAGCCCGGAAGCCCGCACCGACGATGTCAACGCGTTGCAACTGCTGTGCGCGGTGGGCGCGGCGGCGTTTTGTCCGATCATTCTCGGCGCCGCACCGGCCTTGCTGGAGGTCGATAATTTCGCTGATCTGGCACGGGTGAGCAACGTGACGCTGCCTTTGCGAAACCCGGAACATGCGCGCTGGCGCACCCTGACGACCCGGCCTGATATGCGCTTCATCGGCATTGCCCTGCCACGCCTGCTCGCGCGCGCCCCGTGGGAGGATGACGGGACCCGGGCGGATGGATTTCGCTACGCGGAATATGTCCCGACCAGCGAAGACCGCGTGTGGATGAGCGCGGGCTTCGCGTTCGCCGTCGTCGTGGCCCGCGCCTTCGCCCGCTACGCATGGCCAGCCGATGTGCGCGGGGTGGAGACCGACCGTATCGGTGGCGGCCTGGTCGATGGCGTGCAGGTGGAGTCGTTCCGTACCGATCCCGACCATGTCTGGATCCGCCCCGCGACCGAAATCGTCTGGACCGATCGGCAGGAGCGCGAGCTGCTCGATGCCGGGCTCATGCCGCTCTCCGCTTTGACCTATAGCGAGGAACTGCTGTTCGGCGCGGTCCGCAGCCTGTTGGTGCCACAGCGTAATTTTGGCGCCACGGCCGGAATCGCCGATGCCAATGCGCGGCTTTCGAGCCAGATTAATTCCATCCTGTGCGTGTCGCGGTTCGCCCACCACCTCAAGATGATGGGACGCCATATGGTCGGCGCGTTCAAAACCAGTGATGAAATCCAGGGCGGCCTGCAAAAATGGTTGACCCAGTACGTCAATGGCAATCTGAACAGTTCGGGGGAAACGCGCGCGCGCGCCCCCTTGGTGAATGGCCGCATCCAGGTCAAAGAGCACCCGGGCAAACCAGGAAGTTTCGGATGCGTGGTGCATCTGCAACCGCATTATCAGCTTGATGATGTTGCGGCGACGTTTCAGCTAGTGACCGATCTCGGCGTCCGATGACGCGCAATGGGGGAACCATGACCGACCAGACCGCTGCCAGCCTGTTTCATGCGGGAAAACTGACCGAGGCGATCGCCACCGCTCAGGCCGCTGTGCGCAAAGCGCCGACAGACCTGAATGCCCGCATCCTGCTGGCCGAACTCCTGGTCATGAGCGGCAATCTGGAGCGCGCGGACGTGCTGTTGGACGCCGCTTCGACGATCGACCCGTCGGCGACAATGGTGGTGGCCGAATTCCGCCAGCTCATTCGCGCCGATACCGCGCGGCGCCAGTTGTTCCGTGACGGACGCGTGCCGGAGTTCCTGGCGGACCCGACCGAAACCCAGCGGTTCCAGCTGGCGGCACTGGTCGCGATGCGCGAAGGCAATATTGCGGAAGCCGCACGCCAGGCCGAGGCCGCCGAAGCCAGCCGCCCGCACGTGGCGGGCTTTCATAATGATGTCGCGTTCGATGATTTCCGCGATATCGATGACCTGCTGGCCGGCACGGTTGAGGTTCTGACCTCAACCGGCAAATATTTCTGGATCCCGGTGGAGCGGATTGTCAGCGCGGAATTCCACGCGCCCAAGCGCACCCGCGACCTGATCTGGCGCCGGGTGTCGATGACCGTTTCCGAAGGGCCGGAGGGCGATGTCTATCTGCCCGTCATCTACAGCGGCGCCGACGAGATGACCGACCTTCAACGCCTGGGGCGCGAAACCGATTGGCAGCAGGCCGAGGGCGGGCCCGTGCGCGGAATCGGCCAGCGGGTGTTCCTGGTTGGCGAAGAAGATGTCGCCATCATGGAACTTGGCGTGCTCAGGTTTGGTGAATGAGCGGACGAGGCGCACCGGGCGGGCGGGGAACCGCCGCCCGGGTCCTGGTTCCCCTCCTTGATCGGCTGATCGACGACTCGCCGGATCAGACCCGGGACCCGCCGCAATCCGCGGCGGAATCCATGAACGCGCTGCGTCAGTCGGTGCGCCGCGACCTGGAGGCGTTGCTGAACACCAGGCGGCATTGGCGGTCCTGGCCAGCCAGCCTGACTGAGCTGGCCGTCTCACCGCTGGGCTATGGCATCCCGGATTTCACCTCCGGCGCATTCAATGATCCGGCCCGGCGGGAGGAACTGCGTCAGGAGATCGAGGTATCGATCAAAAACTTCGAACCACGGTTCCTGGTGGTCCGGGTGTTTCTGGTCGAAGCCAAGGAAAATATCGATGCTACCCTCAGGCTTCGGATTGAGGCTATGTTACACGCCGAGCCGGCGCCCGAGGCCGTCGTCTTTGACACGGTTTTCGATCCCACGACCGATAACGTGATCGTGCAGGCGAACCATGGTTAGCGGCACGCCGCCAATCCCGCAGAGGCAAATCAGGGGCCTGCCCGACCATGTCTGATACGCTGCTTCCGTACTATGACCATGAACTGACCGCGATCAAGCGCCTGGCCGCGGAGTTCGCGGAAGCGCATCCCAAGATTGCCGGCCGGTTGCGCGTCTCGGCGGATGCGGTCGATGACCCCCATGTCGCGCGGCTGCTCGAAGGCGTCGCGTTTCTCGCGGCGCGTGTGCAACATCGTCTGGATGACGAATTTCCAGAGCTGACCGATGCGCTGCTCAATCTGCTGTATCCGCATTATCTCGCGCCCATGCCATCATGCATGGTCGTACAAATGAATTGTCAGCCGGATTTATTGCTGCCCTCCACATTGCCCGCCGGCATGGGCTTCGACACCGAGCCGGTGCACGGGGAGCAGCTGCGGTATCGCACAACGTCAGCCGTCACACTCTGGCCGATTGAGGTCGAGAGTGTTCGCTTAACCGGTCTGCCGATTATCGCGCCGCCCAACCCGGCGGCCAGCGGGGCGGCCGGGTTGCTGCGTATCACCCTGAAATGTTCCGCCCCCGATGTGACGTTTGCTCAGCTGGGTGTGGACCGCCTGCGTTTCTTTCTGCGCGGGCCGGCGAACCAGACATTGCCGCTCTATGAGCTTCTATGTGCCCACGCGGTTTCCGTCGCCTATGCCGACAACGCGGTCGATGCGCAGCCGGTCATCATGCCACCAGCCTGCATCCAGCCCGCCGGTTTCGCCGATGAGGAGGCGCTTTTGCCCTGGTCGGCCCGGGGCTTCGCCGGCTTCCGGCTTTTAACCGAGTATTTCGCCTTTCCGGATAAATTTCTGTTCCTCGATTTTATGAATCTCGATACCAAAACCTTGGTATCCGGCGGCAATAAGCTGGAAATTTTCGTCTACCTGGATCGGTCCATCGCTGAACTGGAGCGGACCGTCGGCCAGGCCTCGCTCGCGTTGGGGTGTACGCCGCTGGTCAACCTGTTCGAACAGCGCTGTGACCCCGTGCGGCTGACCCACACCGATACGGAATACCGCCTGGTGCCGGATGCAAGGCGCCCGCGCGCGGCGGAGGTCTGGAGCGTTAAGCGCGTCCGGGAAGGGCTGGCGGATGGTTCCTTCAGACCCTGGCAGCCGTTCCATCGTCTGACCGAGGCTGGCCCGCAATCCGGCACGCCCGGGGGCTTTTATCATCTGACCCGCCGTGCCGCGGCGTCCGGTGTCCCGGGAACCGAGGTGTTCGTTGCCCCGCACGATCCGGATTTCGATCCGGCCAGGCCCGGCACCACCGTTTTGTCCGTCGATGCGTTGTGCCTGAACCGGGATTTACCAACCGATCTGCCATTTGGCGGCGGCCGGCCGTCCATGCGGCTGGTCGAAGGGGCGGCCGCGGTTGCCTCCGTTGTGCCAGTGACGGCCGCGACGACCACCTTGCGTCCACCCCTGCGCGACAAGACGTTCTGGCGGTTGATCTCGCATCTGTCGATCGGGCATTTGTCGATGTCCGGCGGTAACGCCGCGGCCACCGCGCTCAAGGAAGTGCTGCGGCTTTATGATCTGCGAGAAACCGCGGAATCGCATCTGTCGATCGAGGCACTGACCTCGATCTCGTCGGCGCCCGGTGTCGCGCGGGCGCCGGGGCAGCGCGGCGGGTTTTGCCGGGGGCTCGACATTACCCTCGAATTCGATCCGCGTGCGTGGCAGGTCGGTGGGCTGTACTTGTTGGCATCCGTGCTGGAGCGGTTTTTCGCGTTGCATGGTTCGATCAACAGTTTCACGCGGACCAAGGTTGTCCTGCGCGGCAGGCCGGGCGTCGCCGCCGCCTGGCCAGCCCGCAGCGGTACGCGCCCGCTGCTATGAAAATTCGATCGGTCCTCGCGGAGCTGGCAGCCGCGCCACAGCGGTTCCGGTTCGATGCGGCCGTCCGGATTTTGAGCCGGGCTGCCCGAACGAACGCGATCGCGGATGCCATGCGCTTCCGGACGCCGCCCGGCCTTGCCTATCCTCCGGCGGATGTATCAAGGGTCCGTGACGGTACGCAGCCGGAGGTCACGACGGCGGTCATGGGCCTCGTGGGTCCGTCTGGCGTGTTGCCGCGCCATTATACCGAAGCGGTTGTCTCGACGCTGCGCGGCCGATCGACGGCTTTGTATGATTTCCTGGACATGCTGTCGCATCGGTTTGTCGCGTTTTTCGCGCAGGCGAGCACCAAATACCGGCCCGCCCGGGCCGCTGAGGCGGCGGCGTTGCGGCAGCCCCCGGACGTGGATGCGATTACCCAGGTCTTATTGTCTCTGACCGGATATGGCACCGCCAACCTCACGAACCGGTTGGAATCCGGCTCAGAGCCGATCTTGCATTATGCGGGGTTGTTCGCGATGCGCCAGCGCTCGGCGGAGCGGCTGCGCGCCATGGTGTCTGACTGGTTGGGCCGGCCGGTCGAGGTGATCGAGTTCGCCGGGGCATGGCTCAATCTGCCGATCGACCAACGGACCCGCATTGGCGCGCGCGGCGCTTTCAATCGGCTGGGAAACGATGCGGCGGCCGGGGTCCGTGCCTGGGACCCCCAGGCCCGTTTCGTCCTGAAAGTTGGCCCCTTCACCGATGCCCGGGAGTTCGAGACATTCCTGCCGAACCGGCCTGAACTCCACCGGCTGGTGGCGCTGGTGCGGGCCTATGTTGGTTACGAGTTGGGATTTGGCGTTAATCCGGTCCTGGCCGGTCCGGCCGTTCCACCATTGCAATTGCTGTCGGCCATCGATCCGGCACCGCGCCTCGGATGGAATACCTGGTTGCCCAGTGGAAGTGGCAGTGGTAGCGGTGGCCGTGGCGACGCCGCCGATGCCGTATTCGAAGCCGAGGTGATTGAGGCACAGAACATCGTACCCAAAGGGATCGCAGCATGAGCGGATGGGGTGGCGGTTACATCGTTGATATTCCCTATATGACCGGCTGGTACCGCCAGCAGTCGCCGGCGCTTCTGGCATTGGCGGCGATTCTGGGCGGGGTAGAGGCCACCGTCCCCCAAGGCGATGACCCCATCCATTTCCTGGAATTGGGTTGCGGCCAGGGGTTCGGTGCCCTGCTGCTGGCGGCCAGTAACCCGTCCTGGCGCGTGACGGCGATTGATTTCAATCCCGCGCATATCGCGGAGGCCCGGTCCTGGGCGGCTGAAGCCGATCTCCCGAATGTCACGTTCATTGAAGCAGACCTTGCGGTCTTCGCCGGCGAAGCCGCCGCCGCTGCCATTCCGGAGGCCGATTTTGTCTCGCTGCATGGCGTGTGGAGTTGGGTCGCGCCCGCGGTGAAGGCCGGCATTTTGCGGCTCTTGCGGGACAAGGTGCGCCCGGGCGGCCTGGTTCATGTCAGCTACAACGCGCTTCCCAGCTGGGGTCCGCGCCTGGGCATGCAAAAATTGCTGCGCGCCGCCGGTCGGCAAATGGGCAGCCGCAGCGATCACAGGGCTGAGGAAGGCGTGAAGGTCCTCAAGGCCCTGCATGCATCCGGGGCCATCCATTTAACCCAGCCGGTGTCGACAGGGCGGCTGCTGGAGCGTTTGGACCAGTTGCCGGTCAGCTACCTCGCGCATGAATTCATGAATGAGAACTGGGCGCCCTGTTTTATGACCGATGTGGCGGAAGCCATGAGCGGGGCGAAGTTGGAATGGGCCGGATCCTCCCATCTGGTCCAAAATTTCCCGGCTCTGACGCTGACGGAGGCGCAGCAAGCGATCCAGCGCCAGTTCGATGACCCCCTTATGCGCGAACTGGTAAAGGATGTTTGCGTCGATACGGCGCTGCGTCATGACGTCTATGTCCGTGGCGCCCGCCGTATCTCAGCCTCCGAACGGGACGCATTGCTGCGGGAGACCTCGATCAGTCTGAACATCAGCCCCGAGCACCTCCCGCTTGAAGCGGAAACGCCGGTGGGCAAGGTGGAGCTGAACCCAAAATTCTATCAGCCGCTGGTCAGCGCGCTGCGGGATGGCCCCCGCCGCATCGCGGATTTGCTTGCCTTGCCCGATATTGAAGGGCGCCGCGACAACCCGGCGGAGCTGGTCGGGATTCTCGTCGGATTGGACATGGCGGAGCCGGCGGCCCGCCGGGCGGCCGATCCGGGATCGGCGGCGAAGCGCCTTAATCGGGTCACGACCCGGCGGTTCTTGAAGCATGGCAACCTGAATATGGGGATCGGTGCCGCGAGCCACCGGCTGGGGACGCCAATGCCGGCGACCCTGCTGGATCTGATTGTGGGTGAGCGTGTTCTGGCGGGGGACACCGACCCCGCGCGGATCGCTGATGCGATTGGCGTCATTGATGAGCAGGCAGCAGCACTGCGGGCCGTGGTCCACCAGACCCTGGAAGTCAGGGTGCCGGTTCTCAGATCAGCCGGGGTCATCTAAAAATTGACCAAATCCTGATACTACGCGAAAATGTGATCAGAGTGATCGCATATGACATCAAGCGCGGTGAGCACGCCCAGGTCCCGTCATCCTCGGGCTTGTTCCGCCGATCCCCTGCGGTAATGGCATTGATTTAATTGGCTAAATACCTATTTCTGTGCGATTGGTGATCCTTGGGACAAGCCTGAGGCGGACGGTTTTTGGCGTATATCCGCCATCCGCCATGCTGCTGAAATGTGATGGATGCGACCTGACACGGATCGCGAAACCTGATATAAGAGCGTTCTTATCCATCAGGAGGATACTGCCGTGCGCCGCTTTATCGCACCCATCGTTGCCATCCCGCTGCTCGTTGGTGGCCTCCCGGCCTCCGCTCAGAACAGCTTGTCGGCGGACCAGATTATCAACTCGCTCAAGCCGACCGGAAACGCTGTTTCCGGTAGCACGCGTGGCATCCGTCTCGCGGCGCCACCGTCCGGCGTGACCGCTGCGCCGATCACGCAAGCGGCTACCGGCCAACCGCATGTGGCACCGCGCGCGCCCGCGGCGCCCGTCGCGGCGGCACCGTCGGCCAACCTGACCGTCAATTTTGCCAGCGGCTCCACCGACCTCACGCCGCAGGCGATTCGTCAGCTCGACGAACTCGGACGGGCACTGAGCAGCGCGCAACTCGCGGACTACAAATTCCGGATCGAGGGGCATACCGATACCGTCGGTACGCCAGAGAGCAACCGCGCTCTGTCGGAGCGCCGGGCCCAGGCCGTGGTTGCCTATATCAGCTCCAAATACGGCATCGCGGCAACGCGCTTGGAAGCCGTGGGCATGGGTGAAGGCAACCTTGCCGTTCCCACCGGCGCCCAGGTCGCCGAACCGCGAAACCGCCGGGTGCAGATCATCAATCTCGGCGCTTAAGGTGATCCGCTAGACCAGGCCTGCAAAGACTCGCGCGGCCATGAAGTCCGCAGGCGAGGATAGCGCCGGCGCTAAGCCAGGCATGAAAGTCCAACCCGCTTCCAAACGAAGCGGGTTGGTTTGGCCGGGCATCGGCGCCGGATTGGTTGCGCTCGGCCTTGGCGTCGTCGGCTGGGTATTCTGGCCCGGGAAGGCGCCATCGGTGTCCGTCCCGGTCGTGGCGACTGCCCCGGCCGGGGTCATCGCCATTCAGACGGCGTCCGAAGATCAGATCCTCAGACAGAGCGCTGCGGGCTTCGCGATTTATCGCCTCACCACCAATCCGCGTATTCTGGTGTTGGACTTTCAGTCGTTGCGTGAGCAGGGGCTGATGCTGAACCGAATCGGGGCGTTCGCGGAAAAAGCGAAACTCCCGCGTGATCACGTCCTGACCGACGCCGAATTGGCCAAGGTCATCACCGATGGCGGTGATACCACTGAGACCTTTTATTACGGTCATGACTACAGTGCCAGGACGCTGGCCCGCTTTTTCGCCCTCGCTGATCGTGACCATATCCCACTTAATCCGCAGGAGGAGTGGCTCCGCCGCTTGCTGCGGCAGGAAGGCTGGTTTGCCCCTGACGTCCTGGGCGGGCTGATTTCAATTCCGCATGCCGGCGCCGACGCCCATGTATCGGCCGAAGCACGGCGAACGATTCTGCACCACGAATTGTCGCATGGGGAGTATTTCAGCAACCCGGTCTACACAGCCTACGTCCACCAGTTCTGGCGATCCGTGCTGACCCCGCGCGAGGCCGATAATATCCGCAAACATCTCGGTTCTGAATCTTACGACACGGCGCTGGACGATCTCATGGAAAATGAGATGCAGGCCTATCTGATGTTCACCGATAACCCCGATTTCTTCACGCCGGCGATGATCCACATGTCGCCCGCCCGCCTTGGCGAATTGCGGGCACAGTTCATGCGGGCCATTCCCGTCGCATGGTTGCGGCCCACGGACGCGCCGCAAGCGGCGGCGGTGTCGGCCAAGGTCCCAGCCCGCTGATTTGAGCCCCACTGGCCCTATTTGGGTAACGTATCAACCATGATCGCGGTGCCCAATACGCGCACGCCATTGCGTTGCGCTTTATCCAGCGCGGCGCGCAGGTCCCGCAGGTAATCTTCGGTTTTTTCGACGTTACCGGGCCGCGTCCGGTCGAATAAGGGTTGGGTGGACGCAATGGCGATGATCATGTCCGTTCCATAGGGTTCGGCCACTTCCCAAGCCGGATGGCCGGGACCGACCTCCCCCAGCGACAGCGCTTCACCGGGCGCGAAGGTCCGCGGTGCGTCCGCGGCAATGCCCTGCTTCGGATCGGATACCTGGGGAAATAAATGCAGAACCGAGCCATCGTGGGCCACATAGTCAACCCGGAGAACGCCACGGAAATCCGGCATGGCAAGGCGCGGACGAATATGATCGCCATCGCGTAACCTGGTATTGCCGTTGACCAAATCCAGGCCAATCCGCTGGGCGCTGGAGCCAAATCCGGGCGTGATGGGACGGAGCAGGTCAAGCACCGAACAATAGCCGGCGTCGACCGAGACGATTTGCCAGTCCTGCGGACCTGGAATCGACAGTCCGGACAGGGTTCGGCGAAACTCACTCAGGGACGACGCACCCGACAGGCCGAGCAAATCAATGGCGCCACCATCCTTGATGCGGCCATGAATGGCGGAACACGTCTGCGACCCCGCGAGGTCCGCGATCTGCCGTCGCAGCGACTCCAGATTGGCCGCGGTGGTCGCGGGGTCTGGCACAGGCGGCGCAACCGGAGTCACGACTGGTGCCGGCTGCGGCGGCACAACCGGCGGCGCCAGGACGACCGGCGGCGGCGGCACCGCGGCGGGAACCACCGGCAACGTGACAGTGGATGGCGCCGGTGGCGGCGGAGGCGTGCTGCCGCCGAACATGAACCATCCACCCCCGCCAAGCAGCAAGACCGCGGCGGCGATGCCGCCGGCGATCATGGGCATGGCCGATTTTTTGGCAACAGGCGCGGCGGGCGTCGAAGCAGCCGGCCGCACCGCCGTTTGGGGTGCCTGCGCTGGCGGAGGGGCCGAACGCGGCGCCGCAACCATGGTCGCCTCATCGTCCGATTCCATCGCCATGGATCGGCCGGACGCGGCCTCCCGCACCGCATCAGCGAAGGACGCTGCGTTGGCGAATCGGTCCTCAGGCCGCTTGGCCATCGCCTTGCGAACGACCGGGTCGAATGTGGTCGGGGCGGTGACGGAAATCTGCGATGGCAACGGGGCTTCGGTATTCAGCGCCTTATGCATGATCGCCGACATGCCGCCCTCAAAGGGGCGCTCACCGGTGAGCAACTGGTACAGCAGCACGCCGGACGAGTAGATGTCCGACCGCGCGTCAACCACCTGCCCCATGATCTGCTCGGGGGACATATAGGCCGGGGTACCCATGACGGTACCCGCCTGCGTCATGCTCGAGCTTTCGATCCGGGCGATGCCGAAATCGGCGATTTTCGCCTGGCCGGAGCTGGTGAGCATGAGGTTGGCGGGCTTGATGTCGCGATGCACGACGCCGCGATCATGGCTGAATTTAAGCCCGGCCAGCAGATCTTCCATGATCCGCACCGTGTCGGCGATGGTGAACCGTTCCTGCTTGTCCAGCAGGTTCTTCAGCGGCGGCCCGTCCACATATTCCATAACGATATAGGCGAGGTCAGCGGTTTCGCCATAATCGAACACACCCACGATATTGGGGTGGGTGAGACGGCCGGCGGCCTGCGCCTCCCGCCGGAAGCGCGCGAGCGCCTCCTCCGTCTCCGGGTCACTGGCATCCGGCAGGCTCACGGTCTTGATCGCCACGCGACGTTCGATAATGGGATCCCAGCCCTCATAGACTGTTCCCATCGCGCCGCGCCCCAGTTGGCGCTTTATCTCGTACTTGCCGAGAGTTTCGACCGTCGCCATGCGGCTCCCTGCCTCAAGAAGTTGGAGGGATCATAACCCGGACTTTCGATTTGGCGAAATCGTCAGATTCATCAATTTGGGCGCCCTGTGTGACAGGGCTATCGCATTTGGCTGTCGGAGGAGCGCCATCCGCGTAAAAACCGTCATCCTCGGGCTTGTCCCGAGGATCACCCACGGCACAGCCGTTGATTTTATTGGTAAAATACCGGTATTCGTGCGGCCGGCGATCCTCGGGACAAGCCCGAGGATGACGGTTTTTACGCAAATACGCCCTATGCGATACCTCTGCCCGTGTGACAGGGCGCCCTACTGATCGGCCTTAACTCGTATGCCACCCGAATTGCTGCGGCTTCCGGCCCGCGGCATGGTGCAGTTTGACGTTCACCAGCGCCGGACCGGGATAGGCCATGGCCTCGTCGAGCGCTTTGCGCAGGTCTTTCGGATCATCCACGTACCACCCCTTGCCGCCGAAGGCCTCCATCAGCTTTTCATAGCCAGAGCCAATGGACATCACGCGCGGCGGAATCGTCATGCGATCCTCGGGCAGAGATTCCGCGCCGCTGCCGATACCGCCATTGTTCAGAACAACGATCTTGACCGGCAGGTTGTAGCGGCAGCACGTCTCGATCTCCATGCCAGAGAACCCAATCGCGGCATCGCCGGAGACGGAGACGATCGGACGGTCGGGATGCACCAGCGCCGCGGCCAGCACAAAGCCCATGCCGATACCCATCGTGCCGTAGCTGCCGGCGTCGAGGCGCAGGCGGGGCGATTTGTTCGGCATTTGCGTGCGCCCGATATCCATCGTGTTGGCGCCCTCACCGATGATCACGGCATTGTCGGGCAGCCATTCGCTGATGTCCTTGAACGCCCGGTAGTAGTTTGTCGGCGCCGAATTGTCGTCGATCATCGGCTGGATCTGGCGGGCGTTGGCGGCGGACTTCTCCGCGATGGCGGCGTGCCAGGGCGTGTCCTTCGGATAGAACCACTGCCGGTTCTCCAACGCCTTGTTCAACTGCCCGACGATGGCCTTACCATCGCCCACCAGCGGCACCTCGGTCGGCACGTTCTGGCTGATGGCTTCCGGCGCGATATCGAGCTGGATGATCCGCACGTTCTTGTTGAACCGCGGCGGCTTGCCGAAATGCATGATCCAGTTGAGCCGCGCGCCCATCAGGAAAATCACATCGGCTTCCTGCAAGGCGTGACTGCGGGCGGCACCAACGGACAGCGGATGATTGTCGTCCATCACGCCCTTGCCCATGGGCGAGGCCAGGAATGGCAACTGCGTCCGCTCGATGAAGGAACGGATCTCGTCCTCCGCCCGCGACCAGGCCATGCCTTTGCCGATAATGACCAAAGGCCGTTCGGCGGATTCGAGGGCATTGAGCGCGGATTCGATATTTTCCTGCGGCGCGATCATGCGCGGCGGTTCAGCAACGGTCGCCGCGATGTGGACCTGATCCTCCTCGACTTCGCCCAGAATGATATCGTCGGGCATGTCGAGGTAGCAGGCGCCGGGGCGCCCGTAGATGGAGTAGCGAACCGCCATCTCCACGTAGAACGGGATGCGATGCACATGCTCGACGCCATGGGCGAATTTGCAGAAGGGGGTGGCGATATGCACCTGCCGCTCTTCCTGGAACGCGCCCATACCGTTCTGATGGGTCGCCGAAGCGCCGCCAATCAGAATCATGGGCCAGCAATTCTGCTGCGCATTGGCGAGGCCGGCGAGGCCGTGCACCACACCGGGGCCGGAAACCACCAGGCAAACGCCCGGGCGGCCGGTCAGATAGCCCACCGCCTGCGCGGCATACGAGGCCGATTGCTCATTGCGGCACCCAATATATGTGATGCCGATATCCTGCGCGGCTTGCGCGATGGGGCCGACGGGAAACCCGACGATCCCGAACATGTATTCCACGCCCTGCTGTTTCAGCGCGCGGGCCATCAGAGTGGCGCCGTTGACTTTGCTCATTTTTATTCTCCCTATTGTGTCTTTGGACACTGATCGGGCAGTCGGTACCGTCAGGTCCGGTTATTTTGGAGTGTCTCGGCCGCAAGCTTAGACACAGTTCGGTGGCTCTGGGAATGGTCTCCATGGTGGGGCCTGGGGCAGTCGAACCATCAGCGTCATCCCCGGGCTTGTCCCCATAGGCGCTAACATTAGCGGCAACGGACTCTCTTCGCCGTCATCCCCGGGCTTGTCCCGGGGACCAATCGCGGCAATGGCAGAAACCTTGG
>CAIUPC010000575.1 GCA_903900905.1 uncultured Acetobacteraceae bacterium | reverse complement strand
GCAATCGGTTGTCCGTCGCCTCCGTCGTCACGTCATGATGGACGATCATGTGTGTGGCCGTGTCCACAGCAATTTGTACGTTGTAGGAGGGCGGCTTCGCGCCCTTGCCCGATCCCATCAGGAATTTTGTTTGATCGGCCTGTTGCACGTTCTTCGTCTATTCCACTGTGAATCGTTCGCCGAAGAGGATGGCGAACTGGGTCCTCGCCGCGGACCATTCTCGTTGCGGCATTTTCCAGTCGCGGCTGACGCGGCGCAAGACCAAATAGAGCAGCTTGATCGCGGCTTCATCGGTCGGGAAGTGTCCGCCGCCCCGGACCGAGCTGCGTAGTTTGCTGTTGAGGCTCTCGATCGCATTGGTCGTGTAGATGATCCGCCTGACCTCCGGCGGGAAGGCAAAGAACGGGATAACCTGCTCCCACTGTCGCCGCCATGCGGCGGCGATGGCCGGATATTTCTTGCCCCAGGGGCCGGCTTCGAACGCATCCAGCGCCGCCGCCGCGGCCTCTGCGTTCACCGCCTGGTAGATCGGCTTGATCGCCGCCACGACCTGTTTACGGTCGGTCCAGGAGACGAACGCAAAGACGTCCGCAGCAAATGCACGATGCAGGTCTGCACCTGGGTCTGCGGGAAGGCGGCGGTGATGGCCTCGGGGAAGCCCCTCAGCCCGTCGACAACCGCGATCAGAATGTCATTGACGCCCCGGTTGCGCAGTTCGTTCATGATCCGCAGTCAGAATTTGGCCCCTTCGGTCTGTTCCACCCACAGGCCGAGCGGCTCCTTATGGCCGTCGGCCCGCACGCCAAGAGCAAGATAGACAGCCTTGTTCTTCACCGAACCTTCGTGGCGGGCCTGCGCCCGCCATGACGGCAGAGAGTGGCCGGTGAGTCAATGTCAACACGGATTGGTCTAAGCGGTTGCCCGCCTGGTCTCAGGCCTGCAGGCCGCGTTCACGCAGATCAGCATTGGCGCTGTCGTCGAACATGCGGACAAAATCGCCGCGGTTCAGGCCGACATCCATCAGCTCACGGTCCGACATCAGGGACAGTTCGTTCAGCGACTGGCGTTCCATGTTCCAGGTGCGCAGGGCGACGACCTTCCGGGCCAGCCATTCGGTGAAGCCACGCGGTTGCGCGGGGCGCGCGACGGGGGCGAGATTCTGGTCTTCCAGGCTGGTGTCAATGTAGCTCAGGCTGGGCAGCGAGAAGGTGAAGTGGTTGTTGGCGGTTGAGGTGCTCATGGCTCTCTCTCCATCGGTACCATCACCCGGGTCTAACGCGGCGTCTTCATGGCGTAGCGCCCTCGGGCTTTGATGCAGTGCAGCATAAGCCTGTCGCGCATCGCGTGATGAGCGCGGATTCGCCCGGCCTGCCGTGCACAAACCGCATGGATGTATGTGTACGTATGAACTCCAAAGAGAGGCGGATCAGTCGACCGCGCCGTTCTCCGGCCCGTAGCTGTTCGGTCCCCGCGTGCCGCGGGAGCAGAACCAAATGAGCAGAATCACCGCGCCAACGAAGGGGATCAGGATGATCCAGTACCACCAGCCGGAGCGGTCGCGATCATGCAGGCGGCGGACCATGACGGAGATATTCGGCAGCACCACCGCCAGGCAGAACAGACCATACAGATAGACCGCCGCCTCGATCTTCGCTGACAGGCCCGCCAGCACGATCTCCACGACCATGACGAACAGCATGAACCACCAGAACTCCGCGCGCGGCGCCCGGCCGGAGAACGTCACATATTTGCTGAAACACAGGCCGATGGAGGTGCCGAAGGTGCGCGGGATACCGTCGCCACCGCCGGCGAAACGCTGCGGCGCGCCGCAATGCGGGCAGGCCGCCGCGAAGCTATGCAACCGGCCGCCGCAGGATCGGCAAAAAACCATTTCGCCACTCATGATTGTCTCCCCTAACCGTATTTGCGGGCGAACCCGGTGTCAGACATGCAGAGATAGGCAATACCCTCGATAAACCCGACCAGGGCCGGGATGAGGGTCCAGCAGAACAGCACGTAGAGGATGCCCTGAAACGGGCGGGCGAGGTAGAATTTATGAATGCCGAAGCCGCCCAGGAAAATGGCCAGCATGCCGGCGGCGATGCGGCTTTTCTCGCCCTCCCCACCGCGGGCGGCTTGCGGGGCGCCGCAGCCCGGGCAGGTGCGGGCCATGGAATTGATGGCGCGGCCGCAGGCGCGGCAGAATACATCCCGGCCGGGGCTGGTGCCGGGGGCGGCGGCCATCAGCCCGGCGCCGGAAGCGGGCGTGCCGCAATGGGCGCAGAAGCGGGCGGCGTCCTCCACCCTTTGGCCGCAGCCGCGGCAGGGCCTGCCGGCGCCGACGATTTCGGCTGTGTCAGACATTGAACCCGGATCCTCGCACGCGGAACCACCACAGCATATCGGCCAGTCCTGACCAGAAGCGCATGAGGGTGAGCCAGATGGTACTGCTGGCGATAAGCGCGAACAGCATCCACCACAGCAGGATGTAAAAGGCGGTCATGCCGAGGGCGAAGATCAGCGCCGGCAGCTCGGCCCGCGGCAGCTTGTCCAGGCGCACCAGCAGCAGGTTCAGCAGCGTGATCGCCAGGCCCACGAAGGTGACCGGCAGGAACGGGACGCAGCAGAGCAGGGTGCCGAACAGCACGGCACGATCCCGCTCCCGCCCCCAGTCGCGGAAGCGGAGCAGTAACAGCCTTGCCTCTCGTTCCAGCACGCTTTGCATGTCACCTCACGGGCGTGACGGTACTGGAAATCGGGCCTTCTGCAAACGAGTCTTGCGCGCACCTACCCTCCCCGCGCCCGGACGATCATACTGACGCAACGCGACCAACGGAGCCTCGGATGAGCGACACCAAACTGACCGCTTTGCGTGCCGAACTTGCCCGCCAGGGGCTGGACGGCTTCATCGTGCCCCGCGCCGATGAGCATCTGGGCGAATACGTGCCGGACTCCGCCGAACGCCTCAGCTGGCTGACCGGCTTCACCGGCAGCGCCGGCCTCGCGGTGGTGCTGGCCGATAAAGCCGCGGCCTTCACCGATGGGCGCTACGTGCTGCAACTCGCGGCCCAGACCGATGCGGCATTGTGGGAGCGGCGGCATATCACCGATGAGCCCGCCCCGGCCTGGATCGCCGCCAATGCCCCGGCCGGTGCGGTTATCGGCTACGACCCGCTGCTGATCAGTGAGGAAGCGCTGGGCCGCTATACCGAAGCCGGCCTCACCCTCCGCCCCGCTGCCCGCAACCCCATCGACGCGATCTGGGCCGATCGGCCGGCGCCGCCGCTTCAGCCGGCGGTGGCGCAGGCGCTGGCGCAGGCGGGGCGCACAGCTGACGACAAGCGGGCCGATATCGCGGCGCTGCTGCGGGGGGCGAAGCAGGACGCGGCGGTGCTGACCGATCCGGCCTCGGTCGCCTGGCTGCTGAATATCCGCGGCAATGATGTGCCCTTCACCCCCTTCGCGCTGGGTTTCGCGATCGTGCACGCCGATGGCGGGACCGAGCTATTCATGGATCCGGCGAAACTGCCGGAGGCAACGCGGGCCTGGCTGGGCAACAGCGTATCCGTCGCGGGGCGGGAGGCTTTGGCGCCGGCCCTGGCGCGGCTGGCGGGGAAGGTGGTGCGGGTGGATGCCGGCGGCTCCCCGGTCTGGTTCGCGCAGCAGCTGCGGTCGGCTGGGGCAACGGTCGTCGCCGGATCGGACCCGTGTTTGCTGCCGAAAGCGCGGAAGAACGCGACCGAGCAGCAGGGCATGCGCGACGCCCATGCCCGCGACGCGGTGGCGGTGTGCCGCTTCCTGCATTGGCTCGATACGCACACAGGGGAAACCGAAATCTCGGCAGCTGAGGCGTTGCTGGCCTTTCGCCAGGCGGTGCCGCTGTTCCGCGGCGAAAGCTTCCCCGCGATTTCCGGCGCCGGGGAGCATGGGGCGATCATCCATTACCGCGTCACGCCCGAGAGCAACCGCGCCATCCGGCCGAACGAGGTCTATCTGATCGATTCCGGCGGGCAGTATCTGGATGGCACCACCGACATCACCCGCACGGTCTGGACGGGACCCGATGCGGCGCCGGCGGAGGTCCGGGCGCGGGTGACCGCGGTGATGAAGGGCCATATCGGGATCGCCTCGGCCGTGTTCCCGCAGGGTGTCGCTGGCGCGCATCTGGATACGCTGGCGCGGCGGGCGCTGTGGGCGATGGGTCTGGATTACGATCACGGCACCGGGCATGGCGTGGGCAGTTATTTATCGGTGCATGAAGGCCCGGTCAGCATTTCCCGCGCCGCCCGCCCGGTGGCGATCGCGGAGGGCATGGTCCTGTCCGATGAACCCGGCTTCTATCTACCCGGTCATTACGGCATCCGGCTGGAGAATTTGTTGCTGGTGCGCGACGCCGAACTGCCGGCGGCGACCAAACCGTTCTTGCGGTTTGAGACGCTGACTCTGGCGCCGTTCGATACGCGCCTGATCGATGCGGCATTGCTCGATCCGTGGGAGCGGGACTGGTTGAACGCCTATCATGCGCGGGTGCTGGCGGAGGTCGGACCCTCGCTGCCGGAGGCGACTCAGACCTGGCTGGCGCGGGCCTGCCGGGCGATTGGGTGATGTTTCACCGGTTCTCGATCGGGCCGATGCGCCGGTGCTGACACATGGGCATTTGGATCATTGCTGGTGCACGATGGCGGCGGATGAGGGCTTGGGGCTTATCGGCTATCACGACCCCTGGCCAGGATTGGGGCGTGTTCAGGTTTTTGGCCGGTTGAAGCCTGACGGCCTCCCGCCTCAGGCCGCCACCCCATAAACCGTGCCGTTGTTCCAGGCATCGACATATTCGGCGATCGACAGGGTCCAGCCGTTCTCCATATTTTCATCAAAATATTCGAACAGGATCCCGTCCGGCGCGGTCATGGACAGGATGATCGTGCCCCCGTCCTCCCCACCGCATTCGGTGTGCGGCAGTGCATCCGGGGCTGCGAGCGCGTAGTCCCCGGCCTTACGGGAGATCGCCTTGATCGAGCCATCGGGCTGGTGTTCCAGCAGATGCTGCTCCCCCTCCAGCACCAAGGTCAGGGTCGAGGCCACATGCCGGTGCCGGCGGCAATGGCCACGGCCTTTGGCATAGCGCAGCAGCATGTCGAGCCGGCCGCTGGGGATGTCATAGCCCAGGAGGCAGTATTCAAAATCGATCTTGTAGTCCGTGCAGGTGGGATCAGTGACGCGGCGCCATTCGACGGATTTGGGGTCGAAGCTTTTGGAGATGCCGGGCATGGTGATCCTCACGAACAGGTACTGGCTCCGACGCTAACCGGTTCCCGTCGCGGGCGGCAAGGGCAGGCGCTTACCGGTCGCTGCCGAAAATCCCGCGCATGACCCCGCTGACCGCCGCGCTCCCTGGGTCCTGATTGCTGGCCGGCGCTGACTCCCGGCCCATATAAGGCGCGAGCGCATGCGCCAATGCCGGCACCGTCATGGTTTGCAGCCATACCCGGCCAGGCCCGGTCAGCCGCACCAGGAAGATGCCGTCACCGCCGAACAGCGCATTTTTGATGCCGCTGATGGTGGTGATGTCGAAGGTGACGCTGTCTTCGAACATGCCGACATGGCCGGGATGGACCAGCAGCGTCTCACCCGGCGCCAGCTCGGGGCTGATGACTTCCCCGCCCAGCGCGACTCAGGCCTGGCAAGGGCCGGTGATGTGCTGCAACAAAAACCCCTCCCCGCCGAAAATCCCGGCGCCGAGGTTGCGTTGCAGCGCCGTCGTCAGCACCACGCCCTGAGTGCCGCACAGGAAACCATGTTTATGGACCATGTAGCCGCGGCCGGCACCGACCTCGACGGGCAGGATCTGGCCGGGCACTTTGGGGGTGAAGGCCACGCCGCCGGGGCCGCCGTCGGTCGAGAATTCCGTCATGAACAACCCGCCGCCCGAAACCGCGCGGCTGATCGCGCCCCAAAGGCCGGATGACCCGGCGGTGGCCATGGTGGTGTTCATGCGCACGTTCGGCGTCATCCAGGCCATCTCACCGGGTGGGGCGACGATGACCTCCCCGGGATCCAGCCCGATCTCCAGAACGGGCATGGTGGTGCCGGAGATCAGGGTCTGCATCAGGGTTGCTCCTTGAAACCGTTAGAGCGTGATCGTTTGAAGTGGCATCACCCGAAAACGTGAATCATGCGGCCAAACAAAGACTTCCAGAGCACGATTGGGTCAACTTGACCCAATTGTGCTCTAGCGGCTGGCTTTCCAGGCTTCGTAGCGGGCCTTGTTCTCGGCGTTGGGCGGATAGAGGCCGGGGAGTGCGGCGCCGCCGTTCACCTCCCCCATGATCCATTCTTCCAGCTGTTCCTGTTCGGCGGCGACAGCGGCGACTTCTTCGATCAGCGCCTTCGGGATGACAACGGCGCCATCGTCATCGACCATGATCAGGTCGTCCGGGAAAACCGCGACGCCGCCGCAGCCAATCGGCTCCTGCCAGTTGATGAAGGTCAGCGCGGCGACCGAGGCCGGGGCGGCGGTGCCCTGACACCAGACCGGCAGGCCGGTGCCAATCACGCCGGCCATGTCGCGCATCACGCCGTCGGTGACCAGGCCGGCGACGCCGCGCTTGGCCATGCGGCCGCACAGGATGTCGCCGAAGATGCCCGCGTCCGTCACGCCCATGGCGTCGGCGACCGCGATGCAGCCTTCCGGCATCGCCTCAATGGCGGAGCGGGTGGAGATCGGGTTGGACCACGACGCCGGGGTCGCCAGATCTTCACGCGCCGGCACGAAGCGGAGCGTGAAGGCGTGGCCCAGAAGGCGCGGCTGGCCCGGCTTCACCGGGCGGGTGCCGCGCATCCAGACATTGCGCAGCCCTTTTTTGAGCAGCACGGTGGTGATGGTGCCGGTGGACACGCCCTTGAGGGCGGCGGCGATCTTGGGGTCGACGGTCATGATGGGGATCCTGAGTCAGCGCGGATAAGGCCATGATAATGCCCCGCCAGGACACCGAATGCCAGCTTGCGGGTGGTTTTGTCCTCGGCGATCAGGCCCTTGCGGTTGAACCCCCGCTGATACCGGGTCTGCCGCCGTTCGGAGCGGTAATCGTAGAGAATCCAGGGGCAGAAACCGCTGATATAGGACGCGCGGGAGACGATCTCCCACTGGCGGCGGTAGACCTCGGCCTGGTGTTCCTCGGTGAACATTTCCGCCACCGGTCCATGGTGCCCGGCCAGGGCATCGGCGCCGGTTTCGCTGATGACGACCGGCTTGCCCGGCCGGGAATTGGCCAGCAACCGTTCCAGCCCCGCGAAATCGGGCTCGTACCAACCGAAATATTCGTTCAGCCCGACGACATCGAGGTAATCGGCCAAACGGTCTTCGATCCGGAACAGGTCGCGATTGATCAAACACGCCGCGCTGATCAGCCGCGACGGATCCGCCGCGCGCGCCGCTTC
>CAIUPC010000574.1 GCA_903900905.1 uncultured Acetobacteraceae bacterium | reverse complement strand
GGACCCGTCGTGATCCTCCAAGGCTACATCCAATTCAAAGCCATCCATCATGGCTGGAGCCTCAGGGCCCCAGCATGAAAAAGATGTGTGAATCTTGTAGCCCTCAAGGGGAGGGGGAGACCCCATGGGTTAACATCAGGGGCGCCGCGGTCTAATCCGCGGCCGCTGCCTGCCCCAGACGTGAGCCGGCCGCGTAACGGCGGACGGCGTCGCCGAACTCCTCAAAGATGCGGCGCGATACCGAGTCTGTCTGCCAGTCATACTCGGGATGCCACTGCACGCCCACGACATAGCGCGTGGCGGGGGAGACGACCCGAACCGCCTCAATCGTGCCATCCGGCGCCACGCCTTCAATCGCCAGACCCGGCGCCAGGCGATCGATGCCCTGGTTGTGGAGGGAGTTCACCGCGATCTCAGCCGCCCCGGCAAGCCGGTGCAGCCACCCACCCGGGGTCACGCGAATGCTGTGCGCCTTGCCCTGCCGCACCTTGGCCGCGGGCTGCATCGGGGTCGAATGATCCAACCGCCCCGGCACGTCCTGCAACCGCTGGTGCAGCGAACCACCGAGCGCGACGTTCAATTCCTGAAAACCCCGGCAGATCGCGAGGACCGGGACACCGCGCGCCACGGCGGCGCGGATCAGTGGCAGGGTCAGCTCGTCACGAGCCGGGTCTTCCCACGTGCCCTCCGCATGCGGCGGACCGTCATACTGCGTCGGATGCACGTTGGATCGGCTGCCGGTCAGGATGATGCCATCCAGGCGGTCGAGCAGCGTCTCCACATCCGCCATGGGCCCATTGGCGGGCATTAAAACGGGCACACCGCCGACAACATGGTCGGTCGCCCGCACATAGGTGTCCGAAGCAGCGTGGTTCGGCATGCCGAAGACGCCGAACTGCTTGGTGCAACAACTGATACCGACAAGGGGTTTCATGCGCGGGTAAATCTCATGCTGCGTGCATGATCCCCGATTCGAATGGCAAAATGAAGACAAATCGCGCGATCGTTGCGCGCATGCCGGGCATGCGGGCGTTTTATCCGCCGCCGCCATTCTCGGTGGGCATGGCGACCGGCTCGAACAGCTTTGCGTCGAAGCTGCCGCCGAGTTGGGCGTTGAACAGCGTCACTTTGGTTTCCTTGCGCTGCGCGTCCAGAACCAGCCATTGCCGCAGGGTCAACGGGCTATCGGCGAAGACCAGCGTCAGCGTGCCATCACCGGGCGCGGCGGTGCGCACCAGGCTGACATCGATCTCCCCTGGCAGGCGATGGATGCCGGTGACCGTGATCTCCCCCGACAGGCTGACCTTGGGGGAGAGCAGCATGCCGAGTGGCGTCCGGCTCAAGGGAATGCGGCTGGTCTGTTTGATGGAGGAGTCCTGAAACACCAACTCCCCATGCGCCGCGACCAGCAGAAAGGGTGCCGGCGGATCATACTGGAACCGCATGCGCCCGGGGCGGGCAAGCCAGGCATCGCCCTGGGTGATCGCCCCATCGGGCGCCACTTGCAGGAACTGCGCTTTCAGCGACGTCAAGCCGTTCAAATACGCCTCGATCCGCGTCAGATCGGCACGATCGGCCGGCGTGGGCGTGAATGGACCCTGCGCACGCACGGCGGCCGGTGCGAGCAGGAGCAATGCGGTCAGGAGGGCGCGTCTTAACATGGGCGGGATGTGGCCCTCCCCGCCCGGAATTGCAAACCCCTATTCCGCCGCCGCGGTTTGCACCTGGGCCCATAGCTCGGGCGCCAGTTCCTCCTTCCGGTCAGGGAAGAACAGCGCGCAGGCCAGCGTCACCACGGAGAAAACAGCCAGCACGAGCGTCACCGCCGTCAGGTTGCCGGTCCGCTCATGCAGGAAACTCACCACCGGTGCCGAAGCCGCGGCACCGAGGAACCCCACGAAGAACCGCACCGAGTAAATGCGCGCCCGCAACTCCGGGGAGATATAGCGCGCGGCCATCGTCTCGTTCACCGTCACCTGCCCGAAAATCGAGGCCGCCACCGCCCCGGCCAACGGCAACACCAGCCAGCCCTGCGCGATCGACAGCAACGCCATAGCCGGCGCCAGCACGATGCTTATCGGCAGAAACACCCGCTTCAGCGTGTGCCGGTCGATGAGCCGCCCGACGGTGAACTGCGTCAGCGCGCCGCACAGCGTGGCAAGGAAGGCCAAAGCACCCACCACCGGCAGCAGGTTCGGGGTATCGGCCAGCCGTTCCTGCATCAGCTTCGGCAGCAGCAGGGTAAAGGCGTTAAAGACCAGGCCGGAACTCGCGGCGATCAGCATCAGGACCAGCACCGCCCGGCGCACCAGGTAGCGCGGGATGACCGGAAACGGCCGGGCGCCGCGATGCGCCGGGCCGCCGACGATGGGCGTGCGCAGCCACATCAACCCGACCGCCGCGCAAAGCACACCCGGGACGAGGAACGCCGCGCGCCAGCTGAACTGGGCCGCGAGGAATGCCGTCACCACCGGCGCCAGCGCCACCCCGATATTGCCGAACACCCCGTTCACCCCAATCGATCGGCCCGGTTTATCGCCTGCGGCCTCCACCAGCATGGTCGTGCCGATGGGGTGATAGATCGCGGTGAAGACACCGACCCCGCCGAGCGTGGCCGCCAGCATCCAGGGGCTGGCCGCGAAGGCGGACGCGATCAGGCACAGGCCGGTGCCAAGGAAGAACGCCGTCATCAGCGCCTTGCGGCCGACGCGCTGCGCCAGCCAGCCCTGCGGCAGGGACAGCAGGCCGTAGAGCACGAACATCCCCGTCGCCAAGGCCAGGATGGGCCCATAAGCGTCCCCGAACAGGCCGCCAGGCACCGCCATGGCCAACACCGCCGTGGGCAGGATCAGCAGGCTGTAATGGGTGAAGGTATGGGCGGCGTTGATAAACACGATCTGGCGGGCGGCCGGGGTCATTATTTGCGTTCCCTCTGGGTAGACGTTCCCTCTGAGCGGGCGGTTAGCGGCATGTTCCCCCGCCCATCGGCTGATCACAAGGGCGGACGATTTTCTTCGCAGGGTGAGTGCATATGACATCGAGAATCGCGGGCAGGCGCGCCGGATCCGTCGTCCTCGGGCTGGCCCCGCGGATCCCCTGCGGCAACCGCGCTGATTTCATTGGCTAAATACGGAGGTTCGTGCGGATGGCGATCCTCGGGACAAGCCCAGGGATGCCGGTTTTTGGCACAAATCCGCCCCATGCGATCACCCTGATTTTCTTCGCCGCGTTAACGGTTTCTTCATCCTTACCGGTCATCATGCGGCTGCAACCCGATGATGGTGACCCATAATGTCCTCCTCCCTCTCTCACACCGACGTGGCCCGGCTGATCGCTGAACCCGCCGCCAGCACGCGCGCGCAGCTCGCCGGCAAGCTAGGACCCGAGCTGGACAGTGCCCGGTTGACCGCGGCGGAGCTCGATCTCGCACAGGATATCGTCCGCATTCTGGCCAAGGACGTTGAAGACAGCGTCCGCGCCGCCCTGTCACAGAGCGTGCTGTCGAGCCGCCACCTCCCACGGGATGTAGCGCTCCGGCTGGCGACGGATATTGAGACGGTGGCGCTGCCGATCCTGGGACAATCGCCTGTGCTGACGGATGCGGATCTGGTGGGATTGGTGCGGGACGGGTCCGCTGCCCGGCATCTGGCCATCGCGCGGCGGCAGGCTGTGGCCGAACCGGTGTCCGATGCGCTCGTCACCCATGCCGGGGCGGAGGCGGTGACCGCGCTGCTGGAAAACCCTGGCGCGGCGATCGCGGAGCCAACCCTCGGCCGCGCCATCGATCGGTTCGCGGACAGCGACGCCGTGACGACGGCCATGGTGCGGCGTGCCACCCTGCCCCCGGCCGTGGCGGAGCGGCTGGTGACGCTGGTGTCGATCCAGTTGCGCGATCACCTGGTGCAGCACCACGCGCTACCCGCCTCCACGGCTGCCGACATCGTCATGCACGGGCGGGAGCGGGCGGTCATCCGCCTCAGTGCCGGCGCGGCGGATGAAGCCCTGACGGCGATGGTGACCCAGATGCAGGCGGCCGGGCGGCTAACCCCGTCCCTGGTGGTGCGATCACTCTGCACCGGCGATATCGGCTTCTTCGAGGCGGTGATGGCGGCATTGACCGGGGTGCGGGTGGAGAATGTGCATATCCTGCTGCACGACGCCGGGCCGCTTGGGCTGGCCTCGCTGTATCGCCGATCGGGACTGCCTCCGGGGTTGTTCGCGGCGGTGCGGGCGGCGGTGGATGTGGCGCGGGAGACGGATTTCAACGGGGAGGCACAGGAGTTGGAGCGCTACCGTGCGCGGGTCATCGCGCGGGTGCTGACCCAGGTCCCGGATTTGGACGCCGGGGACGCGGATTACCTGGTCGATCGGCTGGGGGACGCGCTGGCGGCGTAAGGGTGGTCAAACGAGGACAACATTATAACGCTCTAAAAGCGGAGCGATTTCCGGACAGGCGTTCAGCCGACGCCGCGGACCAGCGTCGAGCCTGGGTACGGCGCGATCGTAGACGGCGATATTGTCCTGCGTGTTGAGGCGGGTTTGGTACAGAATGCCGTCGAACTGCTCGCGTCGTTGCCACACCGCGAGACTGGCCTTTCGTCCCTTCGCCTGCGCGCGGGCACGAACGGTATCGGTTGAAACGCCCAGAGCGATACAGGCGCCGTCCCTCAGATCGACCGTATCGAGCGGCTGACGAACCGTAACTGGCACATGGGCCCAGGTACTGAGTTCGGTTTCAGTCATTGGGAACGGCGCTGGGTTTCCATCCCTGCGATCCCTGACGACCGCCTCCAGAAACGCGACCTCGAACGTCGCACCGACGTAGTAAACCCCGAACCGATTGGCCCGGCGCAGCCGCGGGTCAGAAAAACGGCTCGGACCATACCCGAAGCCGAGGGGATCCGGAAAACGGTCCTGAAAAATGTGATGCCAGACACTGCCGGCCGGCACGTGTGCAGGCGCCAGCGCCGCCGATACCAAAGGATGTGCGCTCATGCGGGGCCGGATCAGGCGAAGGCGCCGATGGCCATGCTTTCCGCCGCCGCCAGCGTTTCGTCGATGCGCCCCAATCGTAGCGCATCCACGGCGCGGATTCCGTTCAACTCCGCGTGGCGGGTGAGCAGGAACCGGTACACCGCCCAGTCATCATCGCCCAGAATGAGGAACAGCCTTGGCAGACCCTGGATCAACCGGCCATCGGGCAGGAACTGCCAATCGGGATAGCGGATGCCGCGTTTGGCGAGCGTGACACCGAGGATTTCGCGGCGCTTGCGCTTCCGCCGCACCCCTTCCTGCGTCATGCCCAACCGCTCGGCCGCGTCGGCCGTGCTCAACATCGCGGGATCAACCGCCAATTGGGCTTTGAAGGCATTACCTCGGGCGCGGGCGTCGGCCAGGGCCGCGGCAAGCGGGCTTTCCGGGGCGGCGCTATCGCGAGCGGCTTCGTGCATTTGCCGAAGTGCCTTTTTAGCAGCCGCCAGTTCCCGTTCGGCCCGTTCCGCCCGCCCCAGCGCTACAGCCAATGTCGCGTCCTGATGCAGCAAGGCTTCGAACAGCCTGACTCGTTTCAGATTGCCCGAAATCTTAAGCCCCTGGCCCAGCCTGACCGACAGACGTTCCGCGGCCTCCACATAGGCATTACGGGCAGTGTCTGAGAGCCCATAAACATGCCCCTTGAGCCCATTTTGAACCTTTCTCGGGCCGTAAATTGGGTTTGTGCGCAACAAGAGCGATACTTCCGCCGCGATCGTTTTCGCCCGGGCGGGTGAAGCATGCGCTTTGGTTGTTATTCTACTAAAGGAAGGATGCTCCCTGATGTGCGTCATGTGTTTGGACCACCGTGGACGATCTGCTTCAGGACGCTCTGATCCGCGCCAAGGCGTAGATAGCATATTTAGCCAACTTCACCAACTATACAAATCTGGCCAACCAGGGTGATCGCATATGGCTTACGGAGGAGCGGCACCCCCGTAAAAACCGTCATCCTCGGGCTTGTCCCGAGGATGACGGTTTTTGGCGGAAATCTGCCATATGCGATACCCCTGCCTGGCCAACCCGCCTAACCCGGCACGCCTTTGCTGGTCGAATACTCAAAATGCAGCGCCTCGCCGGGATGGACGACCGCGTGCACGGCATGCGCCGCCATCGCCGCCTCGCTGAAGCCCTGCAGGATCAGCTTCAACTTCCCGGGGTAATTCGCCACGTCCCCGATCGCGAACACGCCCGGCGTGCTGGTCTCACACGTCGCCGGGTTGACCTTCACGTGATGCAGGTCCCGCTCCAGTCCCCAGGACGCGATCGGGCCGAGATCCATCGACAGCCCGAAGAACGGCAGCAGCACGTCGGCTTGCAGCAGCCTGGTCTCCCCCTTCAGGGTCGCGACCTCCACCGCCGTCAACACCCCATCAGCGCCGTGCAAAGCGTGCAGCTGGTAGGGGATGACCATCTCCACCTCCCCTCGCGCCGCCGCCGCATCAAGCTGGTCCGCCGTTTCCGGGGCCGCGCGGAATTTTGGACGCCGATGCACGACCGAGACCTGGGCGATGTCCTTCAGCGCCAATGCCCAATCCACCGCGGAGTCGCCGCCCCCCGCGATGACCACCCGCTTGCCGCGCAAAGCTTCGCGCTGACGCACGTAATACTGGACCGCGCCGGTTGCCTCATAGGCGGGCAGGCCCTCCAACGGCGGGCGGTTGGGGCCGAAAGCGCCGGCTCCGGCGGCGACGATCACCGCTTTGGCGCGGATGCTGTCCCCCTGATCGGTGGTCAGCACGAAGGCGCCCGGCGCGCCTGCTAAGGTCTCCACCCGGCGGCCGAGCAAGCGGGGGGCAGCGAAGGGGGCAATCTGCTGCTCCAGCCTCGCCACCAGATCACCCGCGTCAATCGCCGGATGCGCCGGGATGTCATAGATCGGCTTTTCCGGGTACAGCGCCGCGCATTGCCCGCCGACATCGGTCAGAGCGTCGATCAGAACGGCGGAGAGCTTGAGCATCCCCAGCTCGAACACCGCGAACAGCCCGACGGGGCCAGCGCCGACGATCGCAACGTCGGTTTCGATTTCTTGTGCCATGATGGAGCCGTAGCGGGGCGAACCGGCCGCGGCAAGTGTGGGGATCAGGATGGCAGTCAAGGGACGGTGGAAGGCATTGGCGGACGAGCGGCGGCGGTTGGAGAAAGCCGTCGCTGAGGTCAAACAGCCCCCTCCCCCGCCGCAAGCCGAGGCGCGTCCCGTGCCGGAATCGGAGAAGACGTTCCTGGATTCCCTCGGCGGCGATCCCTGAGGGTCGCATTGCGTTCGCCCGCCGCCGGGTTAGGCTCTGCCAAACACAGGGAGGTCGCGATGCAAGCACCCGAACGCCTCGATCCCAGCCGCTCGGCTCTGATCGCTTATGACGTCTGCCGACGAGCGCTCACGCCGCCCGATCCGGCGCGCAAGGCGGCGATGGCACCGGTGCTGCAGGCCTGGGTCCGGCTGATCGCCGCCGCCCGGACGGCCGGCATGCCGATCATTTATACGACGCCGGTGAGCCGCGCCGATGGGGCGGATGTTGTCCTGTTGCCCACCGATCTGTCCGCGGAGACGGGTGTGCCGTCCCTGACCAATGGCATCGAAGGCACCGAGGGCGCCGGCTTCCCCGATGAAATCGCCCCCTGGGCCGAGGATTACGTCTTCCTCAAGCGCCGTCCCAGCGCCTTCTACGGCACCGGGGTCGCGGAGCTGCTGCGCATGCTGCGGTGCGACACAATCGTCATCGCCGGAGGTGCGACCAATCGCGGGGTCGAGACCAGCGTGCGGGAGGCGTTCAACCTCGACCTGCCGACAATCGTCGTGCGCGAGTGCTGCTGGGGCGGCGATGCGGCGGCGCATGCATACAGCCTTGATAAGGCGATGAAGATGTATGCGCGGGTGCGGCATCTGGAACAGGTGGTGGCGATGCTGACGGCGTGAGGATGACACGATCGGGCGAACTTGAATAAACCGGCACGCCGGTTAGTAAGAGAACAGACCGGAATTTTCTGCAGCCCAGGCGGACCCTCATGAGTTTGATCGAAATCGGCGGCATTGACTGCGATATCCATCCCGCGGTGCCCAACCTGAAGGCGCTATATCCGTACTTGTCCGACCACTGGCGCGACATCATCGTCCAGCGCGGCATGCATGAGCTGAACTCGATCGCCTATCCCGCCAATTCGCCGCTCTCGTCCCGCCCGGACTGGCGGATTCCCGGCAAACCCGCTGGGTCGGACCTGGAACTCATGCGCCAGCACGCGCTGAACCCGTTCCAGACCTCGATCGCCATCGCCAACTGCCTGTACGGCGTGCAGTTGCTGTTCAGTGAGGATATGGGCGCCGGCTTCGCCCGGGCGGTTAATGATTGGATGGCGGCCGAATGGCTGGACAAGGAGCCGCGTTTGCGCGCCTCCATCGTCGTGCCGGCGCAGAACCCCGAGATGGCGGTCGATGAGATCAACCGCGTCGCCGGCGACAAGCGCTTCGTGCAGGTGCTGATGCTGGTCATGGGCGACATGCCGCTGGGCAAGCGCCACTACTGGCCCATCTATGCCGCCGCCGAGAAGCACGGTCTGCCCATCGGCATCCACGCCGGCAGCGCCTATCGCCATGCGGTCACGCCGCTCGGCTGGCCGTCATATTATACTGAGGATTACGCCGCCCAGGCCGCCGCCTTCCAGCAGGCGCTCTCGTCGCTGATCTGTGAGGGCGTGTTCGTCAAATATCCCGACCTGAAAGTCGTGCTGCTGGAATCCGGCTTCACCTGG
>CAIUPC010000573.1 GCA_903900905.1 uncultured Acetobacteraceae bacterium | reverse complement strand
CTGTTCACTTCGATCACCATGAACGTGCAGCCGCTGCATCTCGACGCGGAATTCGCGGCCAAAACCGAGTTCGGCAGACCGTTGGTTAACTCCATCTTCACCCTCGGCCTCATGGTCGGCGTCACCGTGAACGACACCACGCTGGGCACCACCGTGGGCAATCTGGGTTTTTCGGATGTGCGCTTCCCCAAGCCCGTCTTCGCCGGCGACACGCTGCGCACCCGCACCAAGGTGCTGACCATGCGTGAAAGCAAGTCGCGCCCGGATGTCGGCATCCTGGAGTTCGAGCATACCTGCCTCAATCAACGTGATGAGGTCGTGGCGATCTGCCGGCGGCAGGCGATGATGCGCAAAAAACCGGCGTCGTAAACCGGCCGAACCGGCGCTACCCGCCGTGCTTGTGATCCTTATGATCCATCGGCGCGGGGGTCATCAGCTCCATCGGTGGCAAAGGTGCCACCTTCGCCACCGGGAAATAGAAGGTGACGGCGCCGGCCTTCTCAAAGGTGAAGGTGACCGGCACCTTCTCGTTTTCGCCCAAAGCGCGCGTCAGGCGCATCAGCATCACATGCGTGCTGCCGGGTTTCATCACAACCGTTGACCCGGCCGGGAATGCCATGGGCTCGACCGATCGCATGCGGGAAACGCCGTGATCCTCGGTGGTTTCATGCAACCCCGCCTGTTCAGCCACCGGCGACGACACGCTCAACAACCGGTCGTCCGCGTCACGAACCGTCAGCGTGCAGTAGGCCGCACTCATGCCGCCCGCGATCCCGGTGCGGGCCCAGGGGTTATTGATGTCAATTCGTGACGTCCGCGGGGCCTGCGCCATCGCTGGCCAGCAACACATCAGCAGCGCCAGAAACCCCGCGAGGTGGACGGTGCGAACGGTCATAGGCGGCATCCTCTGTTCAAACTGCGGACAGTTTACCGCCAATCAGCGTCGCGAACGAGTCCCGCCAGCCCATCCAGCGGCCGGTTCGTCGCGACGCGGATGGCGGTGGCTGGCACGGCGAAATGGCGATCGAGCCCGGCGTCCCGCGCCATCGCGATGGCCCGTTCGGCTTCAAAGCCACGCACGAAATAGATCACCGTATCAGGCACCGGACCCGGCCAAAGGGTGATCGTCTGCGATGGGCTATATTGATCGGGCAGCAGGGACGCGGTCCCGGCATCCACCGCCACCTGGCCCAGTGCGCCGGAGCCGGCAATCAGCGCCAGTGCCTGGTCGGTGTGGTGCTGCAGGTCGCGGGACGGTGCCTCCAGAAAGCTCTCTGGCAGGTCAAGCCGGCCGGGATTGTGCTGACGATCGATACCGATGAAGGAGCTAAGGGTCAGCAGCGCGAATGCGGCCGCGGTCCTGGGCCCAGGCGCCGCCGTGCCCAGCCGCCGCCGGGACAGAACTGCCCCCAGCAGCGGCCAGAATGCCGCGACGATGAAGGGGAACGGGTAGTAGTTGGACAATGTGCCCGCCAGCTCGCTTTTCGCGAAAAGATGCAGGACCGCCCAGGGCACGAAAGCGAGGTAGCCGGCAATGGGGTACAGCGACCGCGAGCGCACCGCCCAGATCGCCGCCCCCACTGCCGGCAACACGAGATAGGGGCGGTACAGGTACCAGAACGCCAGCCGCTCCAGAAGCAAAGCGGTGGTGATCCCGGCGAACGGGGGATCGCCGATATAAACACCGCCCAGGCTATGACCACCATCGGCGAAGGCCAGACGCTGCGCCAGGACCGAGACCAACCCGCTCAGGAGTGCGATCGCCGCCAGGATCAGCACCCGCCGCTGCGCCGCCAGCGGCACACCATGCCAGCGCTCGATAGCGGCCAGCACCGCCAGGAACCCGAACAGGTGAAAACCGGAATCCTCACGCGTGCCGAGGCAGGCGATGAAGCAGACCATCATCGTCACGGGACGATCAAGGATCAGGCCGATAAGAAAGAAGATGGCGGTGACGCTGAAGAGCAGCTCGTAATGCGGGTTGCGTGCGATGGCGATCGCAAGCCCGTTAAATCCGAACATCAGGGCGACCACGGCCGCCGCCGCGACGGCGAAGCGCCCGCGCATGCGATAGCACGACACCAGGACCCAATAGACCGCAACGGCCAGCAGGGCGTGGATCACCCCGGTGAAGGCGGCGAAGAACTGCACCCGCGTCAACGGCACGGCCCAGCTGACCCAGGTGATGGGGAGCAGGGTCAGGGAGGTATGGGTCGACAGGAAACTTCCCCCGCCATGCACCAGCGGCGCGCGGAGGGTCAGGTCATTGTGCCACAGCACCGCTGCGATGGAGCCGGAATCGCCCCAGAACCCGCCGAGGATATAGAAATGCCGCAGACACAGAATGGCGAAGGCCGCGCAAGGGATAGCGAATACCAGGGCGAGGCCGACCGCCACGGCCGGATTGAGGCGGGTTACAGGCCTATCGCTCATTCGAGTACGCGGCGCCACTGTCATCGTTGGCAGACTACCGCTTTCTCGTGTGGCGAACACGGGGCGGCCGTCGGACGGCAAGCCCCGGCAGGCGCGCTACAAATACTCGTCCGCCAGAGCGAGATCGCGGATCTCCTCCACCGTGCCGCTGCGCCGCACTTCGCCGCCCCGCATGACATAGCCGCGGGTCGCCAGCTTCAGCGCCGGGCGCGCCATCTGCTCGGTCATCAGCACCGTGGTGCCGCGGGCGCGCAGCGCCAGGATGGCGTCGCTGATCTGCTTGATCCAGACCGGCGCCAGGCCCAGGAATGGTTCATCCAGCAGCAGTAGCCGCGGGAAGGACGCCATGGCGCGGGAGATCGCGACGATCTGCTGCTGCCCGCCGCTGAGTTGCCCCGCCGGTTGCTTGGCCCGGTCCACCAGCAACGGAAACACCGAGAATAACCAGTCCAACGCCTCTTTCTGATTCACCCGGCCCAGGCCGAAGGCGCCCGAAAGCACGTTGTCGGTCACCGACAAGGTCGGAAACACCCGCCGCCCTTCGGGAGAATAGCCGATCCCCAACCGCGCCCGCCGTTCGCACGGCACCGAACCCAAATCGGCGCCATCGAACACGATGCGCCCGCCGGCTGCCGGGACCAGGCCAATCACAGCATTGATAGTGCTGGATTTTCCGGCGCCATTGGCACCGACGAGGAGGACCGTTTCGCCTTCCGGCACATCGATCGAAATACCGGACAAGGCTTCGATTCCGCCATAGCGCACATGCAGGTTTTCAATTTTCAGCAGCATCACGCAGCCTCCTCGGTATCGCCGAGATAGGCGGCGATGACGTCCGGGCGCGCGAGTACCTCGGCCGGCGGTCCATCGGCCAGCAACACGCCGGCATCCAGCACCAGGATGCGCGGGCACATCCGGCGGATCAGGTCCATATCGTGCTCGACGATCAGCACGCTGGCGCCGGCGTCGCGCACATGCTGGACGAACAGATCGACATGGTGGCGCTCTGCCCGTTCCAGCCCAGCCGCCGGCTCATCCAGCAGCAGCACGCGCGGGCCAGTGGCGAAGGCCATGACCAGGCCGAGCATCTTCTGCAGGCCGTAAGGCAGCTTGTCGGATTGCTCGTCCAGCCGATCGGAAAGCCCGAATTCGGCGAGCAGGGATTCCAACCCTTTGGGCATGCCGCGCTGGCCGAACCGTATGGCGCGTCCGATATTCTCCCGCACCGACACGCTCTTGAAGGTGTTGGTCTGCTGGAAGCTGCGCGCGAGACCCAGGCGGCTGATCGCATGCGCCGGCTGGCCGGTGATGTCACGCCCATCCAGCACGATCCGCCCGGCAGATGGTGCCTGCCGACCAGAGATGACGTTGATGAGCGTGGTTTTGCCGGCTCCGTTGGGACCAATGACCCCGAGCAGGGAACCGGCTGGCATCGCGAAATTGATATCCTGGAAGACCCGCAAACCACCGAAGCGCTTCGCCAATCCTTCGACCCGGAGCTCGCTCATGATGCCCCCCTCAGCTTGCGAACCAGGGTTTCGACCGTGCCAACGATGCCGCCGCGCAGCGCCAGCACGACGACCAGGATCAGAACGCCGTAGAGCCCCTGCGCGTATTGCCCATGCGTGCCGAACAGATTGGTCGCGTAGACCATCAGCGCCGTGCCCACGACCGGCCCCAGGATCGACGCCCTGCCCCCGATGATCGTGTAGGCGATGAAATCGACGGCGGTGCCGGAGTCGAAGGAACTCGGATGCGCCGTCAGCAGCATGGTAACCAGGGAGAACCCTGCAAGCCCCGCGATTCCGGCCGCGACCACGAAGCCCAAAGCCTTGTAGCGCCAGACCACCAGACCCAGGCTTTCCGCCAGGATCTCGTTCTCCTCGATCGCCGCGAAATGCTGCTTGAAGTAACGCGTCAGGCAGGCGGTGATCACGGTGGCAAGCAGCGCGATGCCGCAGGCGAACAGCACCACCTGTCGGTTTGTCGCCATATCCGTGCCCAGCACGTTGACGGGCGGAATGCCGGAGATCCCGTTCGAGCCGCCGGTCAGGCCCGGCGTTTCAAACAGCAGCAGCTGCATGATCTGCGACAGCACGAAAGTCACCAGCACGAAATAGGTGCCCCGTAGGCGCAGCACCAAGGCCCCCAGTGGGATCGCCACAAGGGCCGGCAGGATGAAGGCCGCCGCCGTCAGCAGGAAGACATTTGTGATCTCATACTGACCGGCGATCGCCACCGTGTAGCCGCCAATGGCCATGAACGCCGGGGAAGCGAAGCTCATCAGGTTCATGCGCAGCATGATCCAGACGCTCTGTGCCGCCACCACGCCCACAAGGGCCTGATTGAGCACCGAGAACACCAGCACGCTTTTGGTCATCATCGGCACCGCGAAGCACGCGGCAAAGACCAGAATCGCGGCGATCTCAGCGCCGCCCAGAAGCCGCGCCCGCGGCAGAAGAGAACCGGACATGGATCAGGCCCCCCGCACTTCCCGGCCCAGCAGACCGGTGGGACGGAAGACCAGCAGCAGCAGCACCAGCACGAACAGGATCAGCGCCCCGATCGAGCCACCGAAATAGACGCTGGAATAAGCCTCCACGATGCCCACGATGAACGCCGCCAAAGCCGCGCCGCCGAGCGAGCCCAGCCCGCCCAGGATCACCGTCAGAAACGACGTCGCCAGGACCGGATCCGCCACCCCCGGCGACAGCGACAGGATCGGTGTCACCAGCGCCCCGGTCAGGCCGGCCAGGCCCGTTGCCAGCGCGAAGGCAGCCGGAAACAGCAGTTTGGGCCGCAGCCCCTGCGCCATCGCGACCGCCCGGTCGTCCGCCAGCGCCCGCAGCGCACGGCCGATATCGGTGCGGAACAGCACCAGCCACAGGCCCATGATGGCCGTCAGGCAGATGCCCAGCACCACCAGATTCTCCAACGGCGCGTAAACCGGCCCAAACCGCAAGGCGCCGGTGATCGGGAAGCGGAAATCCATCGCCAGCGGGCCGAACACCTCCAGCATCGCGGTGGACATCACGAGGTACAGGCCCAGCGTGAGCATCAGGGTCGCAAGGTGATCATCCACCAGCCGCTCGATCAGCAGCAATTCGAACACCCAGCCCAACGCCGCGGTCGTGCCCACCGCGGCCAGAACCGCGACCGGATAAGGCACACCCAGGCGGTCGACGCAGGCGTACGCCACGTAGCCGCCCAGCATGTAGAACCCGCCATGGGAGAAATTCACCACGCCGAGAATGCCGAAGATCAGCGTGAAGCCCAGCGCCAGCAGCGCATACTGCGCCCCGAGGCTGATGCCGATGATCCCGGCCTGGAGGAATTGTTCCATGGATTCAGATGCCTAACAGCAGGACTCTAACGACCGAGCGACAACTCTCCCCCTCCCCTTGCGGGGGGAGGGGTGGAACGGCACGGCCTTCGGGGCACTTACCCCTCCCCCCGGCCCCCTCCCGCAAGGGGAGGGGGAGGAGTTACCACTTCAGGACAATCAGTCCGGCTTCGCTTCCTGACGCGCCACGCCGAGGTTCTTGCCGTCCTTGATGATCCCGACGCCGAACGGGAAGTGCAGTTCCTGCGCGATGCCGAACTGCTTTTTGCCGGTCCAATAGCCCTTACCCATGTTCGGGTCCTCGACCGGCAGCTTGCGCAGCGCCTCGGCCACCGCCTTGGCATCGTCGGTCCCCGCCGCCGCCACCGCCTTTAGCGTCATACGCGCCGCCGGCAAATCGGCCCAGAGCGCCGTGCCACCGACCGGGTCCTTGCCAAGCATCTTCTTGTAAAGCGCGTCGATCTCTTTGACCTTGGGCTCATCGGTCGCGACGGTTTCGAACCAATAGAAATTCTGCACCACGTCCAGGCCACCGGCTACGCGCACGATCTCATCCGTGCCCGGGCCGCCGAGGCGGCCAATGGCGCCGGTGAAACCCGCCAAACGGAGCTGCTTGATGATCACACCGGCATCGCCGGGCGGGGACGACGCGGTATCGACCACATCCGGCTTCGCCGCCAGGATGCGCGTCACGATCGGCGCGAAATTGGTGGTGCCGCGCTGGTAATATTCCTCGGTCGTGGTCACGCCATTGGCCTTATAGGCCTCGGCATCCACGCTCGCGATATCGGTGCCACCCTGGTCGTTCGGCGCGATCAGCGCCACCGTTTTCATCGGGAAGACCTTCATCGCCGCCTTGATGACAGTATCGGACCAGACCGCCGGGCCAGGCGCGATATGGAACATCAGCGGGAACTTGGGTTCGAGCGCGTTCTTGGCATAGGCCGCGTTCCAGGCCAGCTGTTCATTGCGGGCCGCGACCGGCTTGATGCCGGTGGCCTCAGGCGAGCCAACTGGGCCGACGATCAGCTTGATGTCCTGCGCCGCGAAGGCGTTCGACCCGGCGGCGGCGGCGTCAGCGGTGTATTTGCTGTCATAGGGGACGACCACGACCTTGCAGGTCTTGCCGCCCATCTTGATCCCGCCGGCCGAATTTACCTCTGCTGCGGCCAGTTCGGTGGCACCCGCCATCGCGAGTCCCCATTGCGCCGCGCCGCCCGACATCGGGCCCATGGCACCGATCTTGAGTTCGCAGTTTTGCGCCTGCGCGGCGGTGGAGAGGCCAAGCGCAGCCGCCAGGGCCAGCGCGGAATACTGGAGCTTCATCAAACGATTCCCTCATGTGCTTGTTCACGACGCGTTGCGCGTGCATGTGTTGCGCCGAAGCTAGGGATGCCGACGGGAAAACGTCAAGGGCGGCTCAGCGTGAGGAGTCTGCATGACGATCGTGTTTATCGGCGACATTCACCAGCAGTGGGACAAAGTCGAGCGTGGGCTTGCCGCTTTGACCGAGCCGCCGAAGGCGGCAGTTCTGCTGGGCGATATCCAGTGCGAGCAGCCGCTGGACGAACTCGCGGCGCCGCTGTTGTCACGCGGCATTCCCGTGCACTGGATCTTCGGCAACCACGACAACGATGGCGGGCCGGAGATGTGGGCCAATCTGACCGACCCCGCCCGCAATCCCCTGACCGCGCCAGGCGCCCTACACGGCCGGGTGGCGGAGATCGAAGGCGTGCGAATCGCCGGCCTCGGCGGCACGTTCCGCCCGCGCATCTGGGAACCGCCGAACGAACCGCGCCTGCGCCACCGGGCCGATTTGCCGGCGGATGTGGCGGAGCTGGGGCGGGGCTGGCGTCCGGAGCATATCGCGGCACTGGTGCATTCCCTCGGCACCACGGCGATCTGGCCGGAAGATTACGACCAACTGGCCGCGCAGCAGGCCGATATCCTGATCGTGCATGAAGCGCCCGGCAGCTACCCCACCGGCAACCCGGCACTGGATGCGCTGGCCCGGGCGATGGGCGCGCGGCTGGTGATCCACGGCCATTATCACACCGGCTATCGCGCCGTGGCCCCGGATGGGCTGCGCGCCCTGGGCGTCGGCGCGGCCTGGGGCGCGACCGACGACGGCACCGTGCTGTGGGAAGGTGACAAGGAGCGGCATCTGACCGCCCTGCCCAACGGCTGGGTGCGGGAGGTCTGATCGGCGGTTCCCATGGACCAGAACGCGGCCAGATGGCACATTACGCGGCCCATCTGACCCAATCCGGAGCGCCCCATGCCACGCCGCATCCCCGTCTGGCAGCCCAGCGCCGACCAAATGCAGGTCTGGCCGTCAGTTTCCGGCAATACTATCAATGGGGTGGGTGAGACCGAGGTCAGGCGGCCGACGCCGATTTATTGGCATCCGCCGCAATCCATTCCGCACGGGCCACTGCAACTCTGGTTCTACGAACACACTGGCAGCGATCCCGCGCTGGCCGAAGCGCGGCAGGAACGTCAGACGGCGATCGACGAACCTCTCGCCCCCATCGCCGTTTCCCCCTCGCCTGGTATCAGGGACTGGAATGCGGCGGTCCGCGAAGCGGCGGCGGCCTACGGCGCCGAGGATTGCGGCATCACCGCGATGCGCGCCGACTACGTGTTCCAGGGGCATGAGGTGCCGCCCTATCGCTGGATGATCGTTATCGCGGTCGCGCAATCCTATGAGATCATGAAGACCGCCCCATCCCGCCAGTCCTTGGTGGAGATCACCCGCCAGTACGCCCGTGGCACCCGCACCGCCAAAGGCATCGCCAACTGGTTGCGCGGCAATGGTCATGACGCCCTGCCCTATGGCGGCCCGATGGCGGGCTCGTTCCTGCTGATCCCTGCCGCGATCCAGGCCGGGCTTGGGGCACTCGGCAAGCATGGCTCAATGATCCATCCGGTGCTGGGATCAAACTTCCGGCTGGCCTGCGTGCTGACCAATGCGCCGCTGGAGGCCGACAGCCAGCAGGATTTCGGCAGCGATGATTTCTGTCTGAATTGTCAGATCTGCGCCGATGCCTGCCCACCCGATGCGATCAAGCGGGAGAAGACGCTCGTACGCGGTGAAACCCGTTGGTACGTCGATTTCGACAAGTGCCTGCCCTATTTCAACGAGGCACAAAGCTGCGCCCTCTGCCTGGCCGTCTGCCCGTTCAGCCGCCCTGGCGTCGGACCCAATCTGGTGCAGAAACTGGCGCGGCGACGGGAGATTGGCTGAACGCTCTCGCTAATCCCGCCGCCACCGGGCTTGCTCGGCCAGACTGGCGTCCCGATCAGGCGCTCTGCAGCTTTATGAGAAAAACGGGCTTGTCGTCCCGACCGTACCCCGTCGGCCCAACTCCGCCAGCGCCTGAGTTAGTTCGGCTTCCGGCAGTGCCAGGCCCAACCTATCGCGCAGCGTTGCCGCGTGTTCGGCCACGTCCGCGAGCATCGCCTGCTCCACCAATTGGCCCGCCCGGCGGATGGTCAATCGCCCGTTGAACAGCGAACAGCGCAAGCCTTCCGCCCCCGGCCGCGCCACGATCATATTGGAGACGAACAAGCTGGCGGGATGGGTGGCGGTGTACCAATTACCAACGGCGTAATCGATATCGTCCACCGGGTTCGGCGAGAAACGGTAGATGCTCTGCCATTCCTCCCGTATGTGTGCCTGAAGCGTGAGTTCATGCCCGACTGGCAGCAGACGCATGGTCTCGTGCGGCGTGGCTTGCTCGATATTCGGCGCAATCAACAACGGCGCGGTGGGCGTGAGATTGCCGAAGCCAACGTCGGCCAGGAATGAACCTTCCGGCAATTCCACCCGCAACAGCATATGCGTCGCCGGTCGGCCGGCGGCATCAGGTTCCATGCCACGGATCACCCGGCCGATACAGCTGACGACCTCGAAGCCAAGCGCCTTGAGACCAGCCCGCAGCAGCGCGTTCAACTCGAAGCAATAGCCGCCGCGCCCGCCCGCCACGAGCCTGGCCTGCAATGATGGAAGATCGAGTTGCGGCACGCGTCCGAGCAGGACACCGACACTCTCAAACGGGATCGCCGCGCTTTGCGCCGTGATCACGCGGCGCAACGTGTCCAGTGTCGGGACCAAGGGCCCCGCTAAGCCTATGCGCCGCAGCCAGGCGTTGAGGTCAAACGGGGATTCAGTCATCGAGCCAGCCTACCGATCGAATTACTCGGCCGCTTCGGCCATCTCTTCCGGGGCCTGTTTGCGGGCTTTGATCTCGGCCATTGCATTCTCAACATGGCCGCTGAACACGTATTTCGCCGGGCGCTGATTGTGCAGCGGAATTTCCGGCGCCATCGCGCCTTCGGTCCGGATGCCGCGCAGGGCCTGTGCCGCCGCTTTGATCGGGTGGCGGATGGTCTCGGTCACCGCGGTGGCTTCGAACCCGGAATGCACCATGCAGTCGGCGCATTTTTCGTAATTGCCGGTGCCGTAGGCGTCCCAGTCGGTATCGTCCATCAGCTCTTTGAATGTCTTCGCGTAGCCCTCCCCCAGCAGGTAGCAGGGGCGCTGCCAGCCGAAATAGGTGCGCAGCGGCATGCCCCAGGGGGTGCAGTGGAAGGTCTGATTGCCGGCCAGGAAGTCCAGGAACAAGGACGACTGGTTGAACGCCCACTTGCCTTTCCACTTGCCATTGCCCTGGCGGCGGAAGATGCCGCGGAACAGTTCCTTGGTCTTGGTGCGGTTCAGGAAATGCTCCTGATCCGGCGCCCGCTCATAGGCATATCCCGGAGAGACCGAGATACCGTCCACGCCCATCGCCATCACATCGTCGAAGAACGAGGCGACCTTTTCAGGTTCGGCGGTGTTGAACAGGGTGCAGTTGATGATGGTGCGGAAGCCGCGGCGCTTGGATTCCGCGATCGCCGCGACCGCGCGGTCATAGACACCGGTCTGGCAGACGGAGATATCGTGCTCGTTCTTCGAGCCATCCAGATGCACCGACCAGGAGAACCACTTGCTCGGCTTGAACAGATCCATCTTCTTTTCCAACAGCAGCGCGTTGGTGCAGACGATGACGTATTTCTTGCGCGCGATCGCGCCTTCGACGATCTGCTGGATCTCACGGTGCAGCAGCGGTTCGCCGCCGGCGATCACCACCATCGGCGCGCCGCACTCATCGATCGCTTCCATGCATTCGGCGACCGAGAGCCGCTGATTCAGGATTTCCGCCGGGTAGTCGATCTTGCCGCAGCCGGCGCAGGCCAGGTTGCAGCGAAACAACGGCTCCAGCATCAGCACCAGCGGGTAGCGCTTGCGGCCGATAAGATGCTGCTTGAGGATGTAGGCGCCTACGCGGAGGGCCTGGTTCAACGGCACGGACATCGGTTGATTCCCTTAAGCGTCGGCCAGTTCCGCGGGGAAGCGGAACCGCACGTTTTCGGCGACGCCAGCCAGCGTCGTCACCTCGGTCTCCCCGAACTGGCGGAGCCCGTCGAGCACGCCCTGCACCAGCAGTTCCGGGGCGGAGGCGCCGGCGGTCACACCGACGGAGCCAATGCCTTCGAACCACGACGCCTGCAGCGCGCCGGCATCGTCGATCAGATAAGCGGGCTTGCCCAGTTCTTCGCCGATTTCGCGCAGCCGGTTGGAGTTCGAGGAGTTCCGCGAGCCGACGACCAGTATCATGTCCACCACCTGCGCCAGTTCCCGCACCGCCTGCTGGCGGTTCTGGGTCGCGTAGCAGATGTCGCGCACATCCGGCCCGACGATCGAGGGGAAGCGTGCCTTCAGCGCCGCGATGATGCCGCGGGTATCGTCAACCGACAGCGTGGTCTGGGTGATATAAGAAAGCTTATTGGGGTCAGTGACCTCCAGCTTCGGCACGTCGTCCACCGTCTGGACGAGATGTACCTTGGCGGGGATCTGACCGATGGTACCCTCGACCTCAGCATGGCCGGCATGACCCACCAGGACGATTTCGCGGCCCTGGCTGGCGTAGCGGCGGCCTTCGTTATGCACTTTCGCCACCAGCGGGCAGGTCGCGTCGATCACCGGCAGGCCGCGTTCGGCGGCCAGCTGCTCCACCCGCTTGGCCACGCCATGGGCCGAGAACACGGTCATCGCGCCGGCCGGGATTTCATCGAGTTCATCGACGAACACCGCGCCGCGGGTACGCAGGTCTTCGACCACGTGCCGGTTATGGACGATCTCATGGCGCACATAAATCGGCGGGCCGTATTTCTTGAGCGCGCGCTCCACGATTTCGATGGCCCGCTCGACGCCGGCGCAAAAGCCGCGGGGCTGGGCCAGAACGACACGAATCATGCGGAGCAGTCTCCTGGGAGGGTGGCGCGGGAACGTCCCGTCCATAATACCGGACCGGCGCGGTCGGGATATGACAGGTCAAGGGGCGCGCCGCAACGCACAAGAAGGCCGATGCAACGCATGGCAGCGCATTAACAGGCGCAGCGTCTGTATCATACCGCCGCTTGCCGATCCCCTATGAGCTGTGGCATTCGGGTGACAGTGGCCGCACATGCTCGCATTTCGGCATGCAAGAACAGACGCGGCATGCTATCGGCCTGGGGATTAAGCCCCCGGTCTCCAGGGGCACCATGGCACGAGGGTCGCAGTGACATCGGATGGCATTGTCGTAGTGAAAACGGGAACCGAACTCTCCCGGGCACTTTCGGATACCGCGCAAGTCGTTGAATCGGCGCTGGATATTCTGCTACCGCTGCCGGAAGGCGCGGAAGCGAGACTGGCGGAGGCAATGCGTTACGCCACACTTGGCGGCGGCAAGCGACTCCGCGCCTTCCTGGTGATGCAGACGGCTTCGTTGTTCGCCGTGTCAGAAACCTGCGCCGCCCGAGTCGCGGCTTCGATCGAGATGCTGCACGCCTATTCTCTGGTGCACGATGACTTGCCGGCCATGGACGATGACGATCTGCGTCGCGGCAAGCCAAGCACGCATAAGGCCTTTGATGAGGCGACCGCCATCCTGGCCGGCGATGCGCTGCAGTGCCGGGCGTTCGAGATCCTGGCCGAACCTGACACGCATTCCGATCCTCAGGCCCGGTGTGAACTCGTCGCCGCCCTCGGCGCCGCCGCGGGTGCGCGCGGCATGGCGGGCGGGCAGATGATCGACATGGTGACCGAGGGTCAGACCCTCGACGGTCCCGCGGTCACCCGATTGCAGGCCCTGAAGACCGGCCGCCTGATCCAGTTCAGCTGCGAGGCGGGGGCCATCCTCGGCCGCGCGCCGGCGCATCAGCGCCATCTTCTCGCCGCTTATGGGCGCGACCTTGGTGCCGCGTTCCAGATCGCCGACGACATTCTGGATGTTGAGGGCGATGCCGCCGAAATCGGCAAAACCGCGGGCAAGGACGCCGCCGCCGGCAAAGCGACAATGGTCGCGGTGCTCGGTGCCGAACGCGCCCGCGCCCATGCCGACATGTTGTCTAAGCAGGCCGCCGGGCAACTGGACGGTTTCGGGGAAAGGGCGGCCCTCCTGCGTGATCTCGCCGCCTATGTCGTCGCGCGGCGCAGCTGAGTTGGTGAGCGAATACACATGAGCCCGGTGCAAACACCTCTCCTCGATCGCGTGCATGTCCCCGCCGACATGCGCAATTTTTCGCCCGAACAGCTGCGGCAACTTGCTGACGAGCTGCGGAAGGAGACGATTGACGCCGTCTCGGTTACCGGCGGCCATCTTGGCGCCTCGCTCGGCGTCGTCGAACTGACCGTCGCGATCCACGCCATCTTCGACACCCCGCGTGATCGGCTACTCTGGGATGTGGGGCATCAGACCTACCCGCATAAGATCCTGACCGGACGCCGCGACCGGATCCGCACCCTACGCATGGGGGGCGGCCTGGCCGGCTTCACCCGCCGCAGCGAGAGCGAATACGACCCGTTCGGCGCCGGGCATTCTTCAACCTCAATCTCCGCCGGCCTCGGCATGGCGGTGGCGCGTGATCTGAAGGATGCGCGCGGCGAGAAAGACGACCGCAACGTCATCTGCGTGATTGGCGACGGCGCCATGAGCGCGGGCATGGCATACGAAGCCATGAACAATGCCGGCGCCCGGCATTCGCGGCTGATCGTCGTGCTCAACGACAACGACATGTCCATCGCCCCGCCCGTGGGGGCCATGAGCGCCTATCTGTCGCGGCTGATGTCGTCGCGCAGCTTTCTCAGCTTGCGCGAACTCGGCTCCAAGATGGCCAAGCGCTTCCCGCGGGGGATCGAGCGCACGCTGGGCCGCGCCGAGGAATATGCCCGCGGCATCCTGACCGGCGGCACGCTGTTCGAGGAACTGGGCTTTTACTATGTCGGCCCGATCGACGGCCATAATCTGGACCATTTGCTGCCGGTGCTGCGCAATGTGCGCGAAGCCGACGACACCGGCCCGATCCTGGTGCATTGCATCACCCAAAAGGGCAAGGGTTACGTGCATGCCGAGGAATCGGCCGACAAGCACCATGCCGTATCCAAATTCAACATCATCACCGGCGAACAGGCCAAGGCGCCCCCGGGGCCGCCGAGCTATACCAAGGTCTTCACCGACGCGTTGATCCAGGAAGCTGAGCGCGATCCGAATATCGTCGCCATTACCGCTGCCATGCCCTCGGGCACCGGGCTTGATCGCTTCGCCAAACGCTTCCCCGACCGCACCTTCGATGTCGGCATCGCCGAACAGCACGCGGTCACCTTCGCCGCCGGCATGGCGACGGAAGGGCTGAAGCCGTTCTGTGCCATTTACTCCACGTTCCTGCAGCGCGGTTACGACCAGCTGGTGCACGACGTGGTCATCCAGAACCTGCCCGTCCGCTTCGCGATGGACCGCGCCGGCCCCGTCGGCAACGACGGCGCCACCCATGCCGGCAGCTTCGATCTGGCCTATCTTGGCTGCCTGCCGGGCCTCATCATCATGGCGCCGTCGGACGAAGCCGAACTGATGCACACAGTCGCGACGGTCGCGGCCATCGACGATCAGCCGACCGCGTTTCGCTACCCCCGCGGCGAAGGCACCGGGGTGGTGCTGCCGGCGCGGGGCGAAATTCTGACCCTCGGCAAGGGGCGCATCATCCGCGAAGGCACCAATATCGCCATCCTCGCGCTCGGCCCGCGGCTGGGCGAAGCGCTAAAGGCGGCCGACGAGCTGGCCGCGCGCGGCCTGCCGGCAACGGTCGCGGATGCCCGCTTCATGAAGCCGCTGGACACCGGCCTGATCGAGCAGCTCGCCCGCAACCATGAGGTCCTGATCACGATCGAGGATGGTTCTATCGGCGGATTCTCATCGGCCGTGCTGCACCATCTGGCCTGGAAAGGCCTGCTGGACAACGGCTTGAAAGTGCGGCCGATGGTGCTGCCGGATGTGTATCTGGAGCATGATTCGCAGGCCAAACAGATGATCGCCGCCGGCCTGACCGCGCGCGATATCGTCAATACCGCCCTTTCGGCTTTGGGGATCAGCGCGGTCAAACATGTGGTGACGGCGTGATGCCGGCCTGGTCGCGCCGCGCGCTACTGTCGGGCCTCGCGGCCGCATTGGCTCTGCCGCATGACGCGCTGGCCCAGGATGCCAGTGAGGTCCGCCAGCCGATTGTGATGCTTTATGGGGCGCTGGATAAGCTGATGCGGGCGGGTCAGGCGACCCCGTTTCCGGAACGGTTTGCTATTCTCGCGCCCGTTATCGACAAAGTCTACGACCTGGAGTCCGTGCTCCGCGTTTCGGTCGGTCTGAAATGGCCGACAATTGACGCGCCTTCGCGCAAGGCACTGTCAGACATCTTCCGTGCTTTCACGGTTGCCAGCTTCGTCGCCAATTTCGATAAATTTGAAGGCGAGAAATTCGAGGTTCTGGCCGACCTGCGCACGGTCGGGGCGGATCAGGTGGTCCAGACCCGGATCGTATCCGCCTCGGGGGAACCGATCCGGCTGGATTATGTGATGCAACCGTCGGAAAGCGGCTGGCGCGTGACGGATGTTTTGCTCGATGGCACGATCAGCCGGGTCGCGGTGCAGCGCTCCGACTTCCGGTCGCTGCTGGCCCATGGCGACGCCACGGCCCTCATCGCCAGCCTGAAACGCAAGGTCGCGAATTTGTCGGGCGGCACGATGGTGTCGTGATCGCGGCCGTACTTCCGCGATGACCCTGCCGGACCTTCTCGCCGCCCTTTCGGGGCTGTTCGCCTTTATCGGCGTTGCACAGGCAATTGCCGGCTGGCTGTGCGTGCGGCGTTTCGCGCGACGAATTGAACCGCCGCGCGGTACCAGACCACCCATCACCGTGTTGAAACCCCTGCACGGCGACGAGCCGATGCTGGAGGAGGCGCTGGCGACGCTCTGCGCCCATGATTATCCCATCTTCCAGGTCGTCTACGGCGTCCAAAATCCTGACGACCCCGCGATCAGCGTCGTCAGGCGGTTGCAGAAGCGGTTCCCGGACTGTGACATCGCCTTGGTGATTGACCCCACCGATCACGGGCCAAATCGAAAAATTGGCAATTTGATCAATATGTTCCCGATGGCGAAGCACGATGTGCTGGCGATCGCGGATTCGGATCTGCATGTCCGGCCGGGCTATCTGGCCTCGCTGGCGGACACGTTGGAGCAGCCGGGTGTCGGCCTCGCGACCGTGCTCTACACCGGACTGCCCGGCGTGGCCGAAAACCAAAATGGGCTGGCTGGCTGGCTGGCCAGGCTGCCAGCCCGGCTCGGCGCCACTCAGATCACGCACGGGTTCCTGCCCGGCGCTCTGTTGGCCCGCGCGATGGGACGCCGGGACTGCCTGGGCGCGACAATGTGCCTGCGGCGGGAGACGCTGGCCCGATTCGGCGGGCTGGCATCCCTTGTGGACCATCTGGCCGACGACAACGTGCTGGGGGTGCGCGTACGCGGTCTGGGGCTGGATGTCGCTCTGGCCAGCACGGTGGTCGCGACCACCGTGCCGGAGGCGACGCTCGGCGCGTTATTTCGTCACGAACTGCGCTGGGCGCGCACGATCCGGGCCCTGGTGCCGCGGGAGTTCGCGCTGTCAGCGCTCCAATATCCGATCGCATGGGCGCTGCTGGCGGTGCTGTGCTCTGGCGGGGCGGCCTGGAGTTGGCTGTTATGCGCACTGGCCTGGTTCTGGCGTGCTCTGGCTGCCACGGGGATCGACAACGCGCTCGACAGCAAGCTGGAAAAGCTTGCATTTCCGGCGCCAATCGGGCTTCTCCCGGCACGCGAGGTATTGTCAATTATCGTGATGCTCGCCAGCTATGCCGGAAAAAAGGTGGACTGGCGCGGCCATGCGATGCATGCGACGGGCTTGGCCTCGATTGACCAGAATCCGGACCCGAATCACCAGTCCGAGGGATTACACCCGCGATGATGAAGACCCTGTTCCTGCAGCCGCCTTCTTTTGACGGTTTCGACGGCGGCGCCGGCTCGCGCTACCAGGCGAAGCGGGAGATCAAGTCCTTCTGGTTCCCAACCTGGCTGGCGCAGCCCGCCGCGCTGGTGCCGGGCAGCAAGCTGATCGACGCCCCGCCGGCGCGTCTCGGCCTCGATACCGTGACCAAGCAGGCGCGCGATTTCGAGCTGTGTGTGATCCATACCTCGACGCCGTCGTTCGCCTCCGACGTGAAGGTCGCCGCGGCGCTTAAAGCGGTAAACCCGTCGCTGAAAATCGGCATGGTCGGGGCAAAGGTGGCAGTGCAGCCGGCGGAAAGCCTGGCGCAGGGCGCGCCGATTGATTTCGTGGCGCGCAATGAGTTCGATTTCACGATCAAGGACGTGGCCGAGGGCCGCGATCTGTCGTCGATCGACGGCATTTCCTATCGCAACAACGCCGGCGTGATCGTCCATAACAAGGATCGCGCGATCCTCGAAGACATGGACCAGCTGCCGTTCGTGACCGAGGTCTATAAGCGCGACCTGCGGATCGAAGACTACTTTATCGGCTATCTGATGCACCCCTACGTGTCGCTGTACACCGGCCGTGGCTGCAAATCGCGCTGCACCTTCTGCCTCTGGCCGCAGACTGTCGGCGGGCACAATTACCGCGTCCGCTCACCCGGCCACGTGGCCGAGGAAATCCGGCTGGTGCAGAAGTATTTCCCCCAGACGCGGGAGATTTTCTTCGATGACGATACCTTCACCGACAACCTGCCGCGCGCCGAGGCGATCGCCAAGGAACTCGGCAAGATGGGCGTCACCTGGTCGTGCAACGCCAAGGCGAATGTGCCCCGGTCCACCCTGAAGGTGCTGCGCGACAACGGCTTGCGGCTGTTGCTGGTGGGCTATGAAAGCGGCAACCAGCAGATCCTGCACAACATCAAGAAGGGCATGCGGATCGAGGTCGCCAAGCAGTTCACCAAGGACTGCCACGAACTCGGCATCAAGATCCACGGCACCTTCATCATGGGCCTGCCGGGCGAAACCAAAGAGACGATCGAAGAGACCATCAAATTCGCCACCGAGATCAACCCGCACACCATCCAGGTCTCGCTCGCCGCGCCCTATCCCGGCACGTTCCTGTACAAGCAAGCGCTGGAAAACGGCTGGCTGGACGCGGATCACGCGGAGCTGGTGGACGATAACGGCGTCCAGATCGCCCCCCTGCACTACCCGCATCTGTCGCACACGGAAATCTTCGACAACGTCGAGACCTTCTACAAGCGCTTCTACTTCCGCGCGCCGAAGATCGCTTCCATCGTCGGGGAGATGGTGCGATCCCCGCAGATGATGAAGCGGCGGTTGCGTGAGGGCGTGGAATTCTTCCAGTTCCTGCGGGAGCGGCATAAGACGGCATGAGACTCCTCCCCATCATCCGCGGGCTTGTCCCGGGGACCAAGGTCAGCATCCTGCCGCGATAGGTCCCCGGGACAAGCCCGGGGATGACGGATTTAGGGCCCGGGGATGACGGGAGAAAACCCGGGGGGTGACGGGAGTCACAAATCCGGCGATGACGGTTGGCGGACCTCCCCCATGAAACACATCACCTTCTCTGCCGACGACTTCGGCCTGACGGAGTCGGTCAACGAGGCCGTCGAACGCGCCCATCGTGACGGCGCGCTCACCCAGGCCAGCCTCATGGTCGCCGCCCCCGCCGCCGCGGACGCCGTTCGCCGCGCCAAAGCCCTGCCAGCCCTGCGGGTCGGCCTGCACCTCGTGGTGATCGAGGGTCCGGCCGTGCTGCCGCCCTCGGAAATTCCCGATCTGGTGGATGCATCCGGCCAGTTCCCGTCCGACCAGCTCAAACTGGGGATCGACTACTTCTTCCGCCCGCGCATCCGCCGCCAGCTGGCCGCCGAAATCCGCGCCCAGTTCGCCGCCTTCGCCGCCACCGGCCTGACCCTGGACCATGCCAATACCCACAAGCACATGCACCTGCACCCGACCGTGGGTGCGATGATGCTGGCAATCGGGCGCGAATTCGGCCTGACCACGGTGCGCGTGCCAGCCGAACCACCGGCGGTCATGACGGCGCTGGGGGTACCGCAAGGCCTCGGCGCGCGGGCGATGTTCGCCTGGACGCGGCTGTTTCGATCGCAAGCCCGCCGCGCCGGCATGCGGGTCAACGACCATTGCTTCGGCCTCGCCTGGAGCGGGCACATGACGCCGGATCGGGTTCGCTCACTGCTGCCGGCCCTGCCCGACGGAGTCAGCGAGATCTACTTCCACCCCGCCGCCGCCCGCGATTCGACGCTGACCCGGCTGATGCCGGATTATGAGCATCTGGCGGAGTTGGAGGCTTTGCTGGACCCGGCCCTGCGTCAGGCCATCGCCTGATTTTATCCCAGGCCGCGCATCAACGCCGCCACGGCCTCGGGCGAGGCACCCGCGATCCGTGCATTCGGCCGTCCGCCGGCCAGGAACGCCACCGCCAGCAGGATCTCGTTCGGCCGGGGCGCATCGGGAACCACGATGCTCATGCTGTCCATCGCATTGTAATCCCATGCATTATTCATCCCCCCGAAGATGATATCGATGGGCGTCCCGGCGCCGCCAACCTTGGCATTGCCCGGGATCAACGCCGGCCCCGCCCCGGCGCCTTTGCGCATGGCCAGGCCGATGCGGACATGGATCATCGCGGCCCCGTGCTCCAGATCACCATCGGTCCCAACCAGCGCCGCTTTGCCGTAACCGATGGGTTTGACTTCGCCCAGGGCGCCCAAAACCCGCGCCGTCAGGATTTCACCCACCGCCACCGACAGATCCACAAGGCCGGAGAAATCGTCAATCGGCGCCTGACACGCATGCGGATTGCGCAGCACCGCGGCGGCCGCGACCCGGCGTGTCGGGGTGGCCAGGATCCGGCCACCTTCGGAGCGGATCTCCTGGTCGAAAAGATAGATCTGGCGGATGTCCATGCTGGCCCCCTCACGACTGTTTTCCAGGGTCTAGCACGGATGCCCCACTGGCCAATCGTGGTAAACATCCGTCAATGACCCCAGACGGAGACACGCTCATGCCAAACGACCTCGCCCCACAGCCGGTGCTGCTGTCCGCCTATCAGCCGCCCGCGTTTCTGGTTGATACCGTCGATCTGGCCTTTGACCTGCATGAGACCGCGACCATCGTCCGCTCCCGCCTGACCGTGCGGCGCAACGGCGCCTCGGACACGATGGTCATGAACGGGGAGGCGCTGACCCTGCTGTCCATCGCCCGAGACGGCGTGGCGCTGGCGGCGGATGCTTACAAGACCGACGCCCACGGCCTGACCATCACCGGCATGCCCGACGCCTGCTTGCTGGACATCAACGTCCAGATCGACCCCAAGGCCAATACCGAACTGAGCGGATTATATCTCTCCAACGGCAGCTACTTCACCCAGTGTGAGGCCGAGGGCTTCCGCCGCATCACCTATTTTCCCGACCGCCCCGACGTCATGGCGCGTTTCACGTCCAGCATCACCGCCGACAAGCAAGCCGTGCCGGTGATGCTGTCGAACGGCAATCCCGGTGCCGTGGAAGACCTCGGCGACGGCCGCCACCGCGTGCTCTGGACCGATCCGCATCCCAAGCCTTGCTATCTGTTTGCCCTCGTCGCCGGCGATCTGGTGGCGGTGAAGGACCGCTTCACCACGCGTTCGGGCCGCGACGTTGAACTCGGCGTCTATGTCCGCCGCGGCGATGAGGACCGGTGCGGCCATGCCATGCAATCGCTCAAGACCTCGATGACCTGGGATGAGGACGTGTTCGGCCTCGAATACGACCTGGATGTCTTCAACATCGCCGCCGTGTCGGATTTCAACATGGGGGCGATGGAGAACAAGGGGTTGAACGTCTTCAACACCAAATACGTCCTCGCCCGCCCCGATACCGCCACCGACACGGACTATCAGGGGATCGAGGCGGTCATCGCCCACGAGTATTTCCACAACTGGACCGGCAACCGCGTCACCTGCCGCGACTGGTTCCAACTGTCGTTGAAAGAAGGCCTGACCGTCTATCGCGACCAGGAATTCTCCGCGGACCAGGGAAGCCGCGCGGTGAAGCGTATCGGCGATGTGCGCGGGCTGCGGGCGATGCAGTTCCGGGAGGATGGCGGCCCGCTGGCGCATCCGGTGCAGCCCGCCAGCTATCTTGCGATCGATAATTTCTATACCTCCACGGTCTACAACAAAGGCGCCGAGGTCATCCGGATGATGGCGACCATTATCGGCAAGGCGGCCTTCCGGGCCGGCATGGATCTGTATTTCGCCCGCCACGACAATCAGGCCGTCACCATCGACGACTTCGTGGCCGCGATGCAGGACGCGTCCGGGGTCGATCTGAGCCGCTTCAAGCGCTGGTACCATCAGGCGGGGACGCCGGAGATCGCGGTGTCCGACAGCTACGACGCCGATGCGCGGCGCTACACGCTGACGGTGACACAGACCACGAAACCGACCCCGGGCCAGCCGGACAAGCAGCCGCTGGTGATTCCGGTCGCGCTCGGCCTACTGGATGGGAACGGCCAGGAACTGGCGACCCGGCTGGATGGCGAAGCCGAAGCTCTGACGGGCACGCGGGTCTTGCTGGCCTCCGAGGCCGAGAGCCGCTTCACCTTCGTCGATGTCGCCAGCCCGCCCGTGCCCTCGCTGCTGCGGGGTTTCTCCGCCCCGGTGAAACTGTCGGGTGTGTCGCGCGATCGGCTCCGCTTCCTGGCGGCGCATGACAGCGATCCCTTCACCCGTTGGGAATCCGGGCAGCAATACGCGACCGGCCTGCTGCTCGACATGGTCGCCTCGATCCAGCGAGGGGAGGCGCCGGTGGTTGACCCGGCGCTGATCCAGGCGATGGAAGCGACCCTCAGCGCGGCCGATCCCGCCTTCATCGCTGAGACATTGGTACTGCCCGGAGAGGCGTTCCTGGCCGATCAAATGGCGGTCGTGGACCCCGAGGCGATCCATACGGCCCGCGACCTCGCCCGCCGGGCCATCGCCGAGGCATTGGGTGATCGACTGGCCACCCTGCACGACTCCCTGACGGATACCGGCCCGTACACCACCGATGGCGCCGCCGTCGGTCGGCGGTCGCTGCGCAACGCCTGCCTCGCCTATCTCGGCGCCAATGGCGATGCCGCCCGCGCCAAAGCGCAATTCGACGCGAAGCAGAACATGACCGATGTGCTGGCGGCACTGTCAGTGCTGTCGGGGATCGAGGGGGCAGAAAGGACCGAGGCCCTGGCCTCGTTCCATGCCGCCTGGCGAGAGGATCCTCTGGTGCTCGACAAATGGTTCGCCATTCAGGCGATGTCGGCCCTGCCCGGCACGATGGGCGAGGTCCGGCGCCTGTTCGCGCATCCGGATTTCGACCTGCGCAACCCCAATCGGGTCCGGGCGCTTGTCAGCAGCTTCGCCGCCAATCAGGTGCGGTTCCATGCCGCCGATGGCAGCGGCTACAAGTTCCTGGCCGATACCATCATCACGCTCGACCCCGCCAATCCGCAGATCGCGGCACGCATGGTGTCTCCGCTGGGGCAATGGCGCCGGTTCGACGCCGGGCGGCAGGCGCTGATGCGGGCGGAGCTGGGACGAATCGTGGCGTTGGACGGGGTGAGCAAGAACACATTCGAGATGGCGTCGAAGAGCCTGGCGGGGTGAGGGGGGGGCTGATGGCCTGGGAAACGGCGGGCTGCGCCGGGCACTCCCCCCCGCGTCATCCCCGAGCGTGTCCCCATAGGCGCTAACATAGTGAGAAATGGCGGCATAAACCGTCATCCCCGGGCTTGTCCCGGGGACCATGGTTTCCGCTTGTACCGCGATTGGTCCCCGGGACAAGCCCGGGGATGACGCGGAAGAGAGGCCGTCGCCATTTATGTTAGCGCCCATGGGGCTTGTCCCGGGGATGACGGGGAAGAGAGGCCATCCCCCTCATGTCCTGCCCATCGGCGTCATCACCCCCCAAGCTTCCCCAACAACCGCGCATGCGACCGGATCCCGTGATGGAAACACGCCTGCTCAAACTTCTCATTCGGGCTGTGGATCTGGTCATCATCCAACCCAAACCCCATCAGCAGCGAATCAATCCCCAGCACCGACCGCAACGACGTCACCACCGGGATCGAGCCGCCGCAGCCCATCAGGATCGCCTGCTGGCCATATTCCTCGGTCAAAGCCTCCAGCGCCGCGCGGATCCACGGCGTGTCCGTATTCACCTCAATCCCCGGGGACCGCGAAAACGCCGCGAATTCCACCGTCGCGCCCGGCGGCAGCCGGTCGTTCACGAACTGCTGGAACTGCGCCACCACCTCATCCGCGTCCTGCCCCGGCACCAGCCGGAACGATACCTTGGCGGAGGCATGCGCCGCGATGACGGTCTTGCTCCCCTCCCCCGTGTAACCGCCCCAGATGCCGTTGATATCCGCCGTCGGCCGCGCCCAGAGGCGCTCCAGCGCCGAATAGCCCCGCTCGCCAACCGGCGTGGTCAGCCCGATATCCCCGAGGAACGCGCTTTCATCAAAGCCCAGCCCATCCCACTGCGCCCGCTGCGCGTTCGAAACCGGCTTTACCTTGTCGTAGAAGCCCGGCAGCTGGATGCGCCCGTTCTCATCCTGCAACTGCCCCAGAATCTTCGTCAGCGCATTGATCGGGTTCAGCGCCGAACCGCCATACAACCCGGAGTGCAAATCCCGGTTCGCCGCCTTCAGCGTCAGCTCGGTATAGGCCAGACCGCGCAGCATCGTGGTGACCGCCGGCGTCTCCACGTTCCACATATTGGTGTCCGAGATCAGCGCGACATCAGCCTTCAGCTCAGCCGCGTTCGCGATGAGGAAGGGTTCGAGGTGCTTCGAACCCACTTCCTCCTCCCCCTCGATCACCAGGGTCAGGCGGGCGGGGATGCCGCCGCCGGCGCTGTGCCAGGCGCGCAGGGCCTCGATAAACATCATCGCCTGGCCCTTATCGTCCACCGCGCCGCGGGCGACGAAGCGCTTGCCGCGGGGGCCATCGATCAACTGCGGCTCGAACGGCGGGCTGTGCCAGAGCGCGATCGGATCAACCGGCTGGACATCGTAATGACCATAGAACAGCACATGCGGCCCCTGATAACCCTCCGGCCCCGGGTGATGCGCCACCACCACCGGATGCCCCCCGGTCGGCCGCACGCTGGCATCAAAGCCGAGCCCGGTCAGCTGATCACGCACCCATTCCGCGGCCCGCACGCAATCGGCCCGATGCTCCGGCTGGGTGCTGACCGAGGGGATCCGCAGCAAATCGAACAGCCGATCGCGGGAGTCGTCGAGATGGGCGTCGATATGAGCGAGGATGGCGGTGACGGTGTCGGGCGAATGGGTGGTCATCAGCGGGCTCCAGCAGGTTCGAAGTGCGATGTTTACACCAACCCGCACCCTTGGCAGCCATAAACCCCGGGGCTACCGTTTGGTCATGGCCAAACTCATCCTCACCGGCGACGTCAACCTCATGAACGTCACCGACCCCGCGATCCCCTTCACCCGGGTCACGGCGGAGTTCAACGCCGCGGACCTGGTGTTCTCCAACCTGGAATGCTGCCTCTTCACCCCGCCCCAGGCGCAGTCATTCCATAATGAGGGCTTCTTCGCCGACCCGGCCGTCGCCTCCGCCGCGCTGCAACAAGCCGCGATCGGCGCCGTCGGCATCGCCAATAATGTGAACTATGGGGAGGCCGCGATCCTCGCCTCCCTGCACCACCTGGACCAGGCCGGCATCCCCCACACCGGCGCCGGGGCGAACGAAGCCGAGGCCAAGGCCCCGGTCATTCTCACCCGCGCCGGCATCCGGTTCGGCTTCCTCCAGCGCAGCTCCGTCTATTGGCCGACAAATCATGAGGCCGGGCCGCACGATCCCGGCATCGCGGTGATCCGTGGCAACACCGCCTATCAGGTGCCCATGCACAAGACCCGGCCCGAAATCCCGCCGATGAACCGCCCCGGCATTCCGCCGATTATCATCACCTGGGCCGAGCCGTCGCATCTCAAAGCCTTCGCCGATGACATCAAAGCCCTGAAAGCGCAGGCTGATATCGTGGTCGCATCCTGCCACTGGGGCCTCGGCAAGGACGTCCTGCAATACATGCGCGACATCGCCCATGCGGCGATCGACGCCGGGGCCGACATCGTCGTCGGGCACGGGCCGCATTACTCGCTTGCGGTCGAGGTCTATCGCGGCAAGCCGATCTTCTATGGCCTGGGTAGCTTCTCCTTCCACACCGGCCACGGCGGCCGCGCCCACGGCAACTGGATCGGCATGATGCCCCGCGTTGAGGTCGCCAAAACCGGGATCGAAGGCGTCACCTTCCAGTTCGTCCGCCACAACGCCGCCAATGAGACGGTGCTGTGCCCGCTGGCCGAGGAACGGGCGGAACTGCACGACATCCAGACCCGCAGCGCGCCCTACGGCACTCAATTTACCCCGGAGGGCGACGAGGTCCGCGTCATCTTGCCGGAGCGGTAACCGAACTGGTTTCACGGATCACACCAGGCGCCCGAATTGGTGACTCTCCCCCTCCCCTTGCGGGAGGGGGCCGGGGGGAGGGGCGATCCCCCCGGAAACCGTGCCTTTTCACCCCTCCCGCAAGGGTCACACGCAGGGGCGCAGAGCAAGATCACGCCACAGCGGACGCAGACCGTAACAGTCCCCAATCCCGCGATGAAACCCTTGGCTCCGCCGGCCAAAAAAGGACAATATTGGTTCGGTCAGACAAGCCAAAATCGCGAGGATCAGACTATGACCTTACCAAAGCGCCCACGTATTCTGCTCTCGATCGGTCCGGGCACGCTGCCCAGCCAGGGGGCGGATCGGATGGATTTCACCGGCTACAATGTGCGCCTCAGCGGCAAGCCGCCGCTGACGGGCCGCGAAATGGCCGCCGCCTTGCCGGAGATCGACGCCATCGCTGAGATCGTCTTCGACGATGGCGGCCCGCGTCCCCAGGCCACGCATGACGAGATCCGCAAGCTCTCGCAATTTCTGGATACCGAAGCGCGACGGGACGATATCGATGGCATCGTGTGGGTCCAGGGGACCAACACGCTGGAGGAGACTGCTTTCTTCCTCAATCTGACGGTACGCTCCGCTAAGCCTTTGGTGGTCGTGGGGGCGCAGCGTCCGTTCACCGCCCTCAGCACGGACGCGCATCTCAATCTGGTGAACGCGGTCCGCGTCGCGGCCTGCCCCGATGCCGCCGGGATGGGTGTCCTGACCGTGACCAACAGTGAAATCATCGCCGCGCGCGATGTGACGAAGACCTCAACCTATCAGGTGCAGACGTTCCAGGGCCGCGATCTCGGCGTGCTCGGCTATGCCGATCCGGACCGTGTGGTGATTTATCATGCGCCACGGCGGCGGCATACGACGCAGTCGGAGTTCGATATCCAGGCGATCGAGGCCCTGCCGATGGTGGAAGTCATTTATCCGCACACAGGTGCCAACCCGAAACTCGCCCAGGCGGCGGTGGACCTTGGGGCGGCGGGCCTTGTGATCGCGGGGATTGGCGCAGGTGCCATGGGCGTTTTGACCGAGACCGCGAAGGCGCTTGTCGCGCAGGGCACCATCATCGCCCGTTCCGCGCGGGTCGGGGAGGGTCGCGTCCTCGCTTACGGCAACAACCACGAGGAAGGCACGATCGCGACGGATAACCTCAATCCCCAGAAGGCCGCGATGTTGCTGGCTCTTGGCCTGACACAGACTCGGGACCCGGTGGAACTGCAACGGATTTTCGACGAATACTGACCAAGGGCGAGGGCGGGGAACCGAGCGTAGGGCCGTCCCCTTAGGCGCTGATGTAAAACCAGCCCTCTTTTTGATTTATATACCGGCCACCGTTACCCGTCATACCGACGAAGGTCGGTATCCACGCCTTTCCTGTTCTGGATACAGGCAAGTCGTGGATGCCGACCTCCGTCGGCATGACGGAGTTGGACTGCCGCCGATGAGTCCATGATTACCCGGACTGGTATAAGCGGCGACCGCCCCTCTTCCCCGTCATCCCCGGGCTTGTCCCGGGGACCAATCGCGGCACCAGCGGAAACCTTGGTCCCCGGGACAAGCCCGGAGATGACGGTTTT
>CAIUPC010000572.1 GCA_903900905.1 uncultured Acetobacteraceae bacterium | reverse complement strand
AGAAATCGCCGCGGTCGCCGCTTTTTTGGCCAGCAAGGATGCCAGCTACGTCAATGGGGCGTATATTCCGGTCGATGGGGGGCTGACGGCCTCCGCCGGCATTCCCCGTAGCTGACTGGATACGCCGCCATGAGCGACACGTTGAACACCATGATTGAAGATTTCTGGCAGGCCCGCGAACGCGCCGAATACTTCCCTACCGCTTATTTCGATCGCCTGACCCAGGAACAGGCCTATCAGGTGCAGCTCGCCGTGGTGGATCGCCGCGGGGATCGGGGCGAGTATCAGCTGGGCTGGAAAGTCGGCCTGACCTCGGCCGCCATCCAACAGCAGTTCGGCTGCCATGAGCCGGTGTTTGGCTGCATCCTCAGCAATGTCTCCTCCGGGCATGTGTTCTCGGCATCCGAGCTGATCGCGCCGGGCTTTGAGAGCGAGCTGTGCATGCGCATCGATCGTGACCTGCCGGCGGATGTGACGGTGGACGAGGTGCGCAAGGCGATTTCGGTCGTCTATCCGTCGCTGGAAATCATCGAAACCCGCGGCCCCTTCACCGCCCAGTTGTCGCTGGCGCTGGCCGATAACGCGCAGCAGAAGACCATTGTCATGGGCCAGGCGACGGCGCTGCCGCGCTCCCTGGAACTGGTCGAGGCCAAGGTCGTTATCAACGATGTCGAGGTCGCGACCGGCCTGGGCACCGCCGTGCTGGGCAATCCGCTGAACTCCATCGTCTGGCTGGCGCGCAAGCTGGCCGAATTCGGCCGCGGCCTGAAGGCGGGGGAGATCGTGATGACCGGCTCCTTCACCCGCCAGTTCCCGCTGGCTGCCGGTGACCGGGTGCGGGTCAGCTTCTCGGGCATCGGGGATGTGGAAACCACCGTCACGGTGTAGAAGCGGGGAATTGTCCCCCGTTCCGGAAGCACCGCATCCTCCATGGCCATGATTCGCGCCCTGCAACTGATCTCCGACCGAGAGCTGGACCTGACGTCGATCGCGGCCCCGCCACCGCCCGCGCCGGGGGAGGTGCAGCTGCGCATCCGCTTTGTCGGCTTGAACCATATCGATGTCTGGGGCCTGCGCGGCATGGCCTTCGCCAAGCGGCTGTATCCCTTGTCGGTGGGCGCGGAAGCCTCCGCCGAAGTGCTGGCGGTGGGCGAGGGCGTGAGCGGGCTGACTCCGGGCGACCGGGTGGTGCCGTTTTCAGCCTTGACCTGCGGCACCTGCAAAGCCTGCCTGCGCGGCCGTGATAATCTCTGTGAGAATGTCGGCGGCGTGCGGGGCTTCCATGTCAACGGCTTCGCGCAGGAGATCACCAACCACCCGGCCCGGCTGGTGGTGAAGATCCCCGACGGCGTCAGCCTGGAAGACGCCGCCTGCGTGTCCGTCGCTTACTCCACCGTCGAGCATATGCTGTTCGACAATGCCCAGCTTGAACCCGGGGAAACCGTTTTGGTCCATGCCGGCGGGTCGGGTATCGGCACCATCGCCATCAAGATCGCCAAATCGATTGGCTGCACGGTGATTACCACCGCCGGTTCGGACGAAAAATGCGCCCAGGCCAAGGCGCTCGGCGCGGATCACGCCATCAACTACCGCACTGACCGGTTTGAGGGCGTGGTGCGCAAGCTCACCCGCAAGAAGGGCGTGGATGTGGTGTTCGAGCATGTCGGCGCCGATACCTGGTCCGGCTCGTTGCTGTCGATGAAGCGCGGCGGGCGGCTGGTGACCTGCGGCGCGACCTCCGGCCCTTCCGCGACGATGAACCTGATGCAGCTGTTCCAGCAGCAATACCGCATCATCGGCTCGTTCGGCGCGCCTTTGTCCGCGCTGGCAAGGGCGCTGGATCGGATTGCTTCGGGTGTGCGGCCGGTGATCGATACCGTCTACACGCTGGAGGAATTCCGCGATGGCGTCGCCCGGCTGGAGCATCGGGACGTGTTCGGCAAGCTGCTTGTCACGCTGTAACACCCGGGGGGCGTAACCTTTGACGCATCGGTACCAGCCACCCGTCATTGCGACGCCGGTCGGCATGACGGGGGAGGCGGGACCGGTATAAATGCGCGCCCAGCTTGCATTGTACGGGGACCGGATTCTCGGCCGCCTCGTGAAATGGTCGATCCGGCTGCTGCGCCGGGCCAATCCGGACAAGGCGTCGGATGTCTGCGGCTGGCTGGCGCGCAAGATCGGACCGCTGCTGCCGGCGCATCGCATTGGCCTGGCCAATGTGCGGGCGGCGTTTCCCGAAAAGGACGATGCCTGGGTCGAAAACACGCTGCGCGAGGCCTGGGATAATCTCGGCCGGGTCGCGGGCGAATATGTGCATATGGCGAAAATCTGGGATTTCGACCCGGCCCATCCCAATACCGGCCGCATCCTGACCGACGATATCCCCCTGTTCGAGCAGCTGCGCGACGACGGCAAGCCGGCCTTGTGCTTCGCCGCCCATCTGGCGAACTGGGAACTACCGGCGATCGCGGCGGCGGCGAATGGGCTGCCATCGGCGGTGGTCTACCGCATGCCCAACAACAAGGCCGTCGCGCGGGAGATCACGCGCATCCGTGCGCCGCTGATGGGGCGCTTGATCCGCACCAGGGCGCAGGCGGCGCTGCAAATGGCTGCCGCGCTGGATGCCGGTGAGCATCTGGGGATGCTGGTCGATCAGCATTTCTCGCGCGGTGTCGATGTGACCTTCTTCGGGCGCCCGTGCAAAGCCAACCCCTCGGTCGCGCGGCTGGCCCGCAAGTTCGATTGCCCCGTGGTCGGGGTGCGGGTGGTGCGGCTGCCTGGCCGGAAATTCCGAATCCTGGGGGAAGGGCCGTTTGATCTGCCGCGCGACGCCGAGGGACTGGTGGACGTGAAGGCGGCGACGCAAATGATGACCAGCGTCGTGGAACGCTGGGTGCGGGAGAATCCGGGACAATATTTGTGGTTCCACCGCCGCTGGCGGTGAAACCAGGCCGGATCAAACTGGCTCGAACACGATGTCCTGGGCGCCCTGCCATAGCACCATCTTGCCGAGCGGGGTCAGATTCTCCAGCCCCTCATCAATGGTCAGGAAGTGGTTGCCGGCGAGTTGCCCGGCCTTGCTGGCAAATTGCACCGCGCCATAGCCCAGCAGGATCTCAGTCTCACTGATTCCACCGGGATAAAGCAGGATCTGGCCGGGCGCCGGGTAGCTGGTGGCGTTTTCAAACCCCAGACCGAAATCGTAATCGCCGAGGGGAATCCAGCAGGCTTCCCCGCTCCAGCGGACATGGATGATGCGCTGGCGGTAGGGCAGCACCTGGCGAAAGGCGGCGCAACTATAGGGGGCGTTGGCGTCCTCGAACCGGGCGCCAAAGGTGAAGGGGCCGGCGATGATCCTGATGCGTTCCATGGTCTTGGGTCCTGCGTCGTTCGGTGCCTGATCCTATCAGTGCCAACGCCCTTCGCACACGCGGCAATCGCGATTATGCTCGCGCAAAATGGTGATTCAGGGGGATGCGATGCGCTTCGGACTGATTATTCGCGGACAGTATCCGCAAGGCGACGATATGCGGGTCCGCCTGAAGGAAGACCTGGACGCCGCCGTCCGCGCCGAGCAACTTGGCTATGATTGTATCGGCAAGGGCTCGCACTACAGCTCGCATCCGTTTCAATATATCCAGCAGATCCCCTATCTCTGCCAGGTCGCGCTACTGGCGCCGAAGCTGCGGTTGATTCCAAGCGTGGTGCTGCTGCCATTGCACTCGCCCTTGCATGTCGCGGAGGAACTGGCGTCGCTGGATGTCATGTGCGACGGCAAGATGATCTTCGGCGCCGGTATCGGCTACCGGGAGGTCGAATTCAACGCCTTCGGCACCACCACGAAAAAATCCGGCCCGCGGTTCGAGGAATGCCTGACGGCGGTCAAACGCCTCTGGACCGAGGATTTCGTCACCATGGAGGCCAGCTATTTCAAGCTGGACCATGCCAACTGCACTGTGCTGCCGCTGCAAAAGCCCCTGCCGCCGGTCTGGATCGGGGCCAATGCCAATGTCGGGATTCGCCGCGCGGCGCGCATGTCGGATGCGTGGATGATTAATCCGCACAACAAGATAGACACCATCGCGCAACAGATGGAGGTCTATAAGCGCGCCCTCGACGATGCCGGAAAACCCTTCCCGGATGAATTACCGATGATGCGGGAGTGTTTTGTCGCCCGCTCCCGCGAAGAAGCGGTCCGCCTGGCGCGGCCGTCGCTGGAGGCGAAATACAAAGCCTATAAAGACTGGGGGCAAGACAAGGTCATGCCGTCAGGCGACGCGTTCAGCGGCGATTTTGAGGATCTGATGAACGATCGCTT
>CAIUPC010000571.1 GCA_903900905.1 uncultured Acetobacteraceae bacterium | reverse complement strand
TTCGCGCGCACCTCCGGCGCCGTCAGCGGCATCGCCGCGCGTGTCGCCGGGGAGCGGATGTTTGGCATCAAAACCGACCGGTCCGCGCATGCGGAGGATCTGAAGGTCATCCTCGGCGGGCTTAAAGGCCCGCTGATGAAGGTGGCGCAGTTCCTGTCCACCGTGCCCGACGCGCTTCCGGCGGAATACGCGCTGGAGCTCGCGCAGTTGCAGGCCAATGCCCCCGCCATGGGCTGGGCTTTCGTCCGCCGGCGCATGGCGAGCGAACTCGGCCCCGCCTGGCAGTCGAAGTTCGCGTCCTTCGCGCAGGAGGCCTCGGCCGCGGCGTCTTTGGGCCAGGTGCATCGCGCCACGCTGCCCGACGGCACCGATGTCGCCTGCAAGCTGCAATACCCGGATATGCCCTCCGTCGTGGAAGCCGATCTGCGGCAGTTGAAACTGGCGATGGCGGTGTATCACCGGATGGACAGCGCCATTCAGCATGAGGAAATCTACAAAGAACTGACCGAACGCCTGCGGGAGGAGGTGGATTACACCCGCGAAGCCGCGCAGATGCGCCTTTATGGCGCCATGCTGGCCGATACGCCGCAGGTGCATATCCCGGTTCCGGTGCCGGAATTCTGCACCGGCCGCCTCCTCACCATGACCTGGCTCCAGGGCCGGCCTTTGATGGATCGGCTGAACGAGGACCCGCCCCAGGAAGAACGCAGCGCCATCGCTGAGGCTTTGTTCCGGGACTGGTACGTGCCGTTCTATCGTTTCGGTGTCATCCATGGCGATCCGCATATGGGGAATTACCAGGTGCGGCCGGATGGTTCGGTCAATCTGCTGGATTTCGGCGCCATCCGGGTATTCGGCGCGTCGTTCGTGCGCGGCGTGATCGATCTGTTTGAGGCCGTGCGCGACAATGACGAGGCCAAGGCGCATCACGCTTACACCACCTGGGGTTTCACCGACCTGTCGAAGGAGAAGATGGCGGTCCTCGGGCTTTGGGCGCGGTTTTTGTATGAGCCGCTGATGGATGACCGGGTGCGGCCGATCCAGGAGACGGACGACCCGCAGTTCGGGCGGGCGGTGGCGGCGGAGGTGCATGCCGGGCTGAAACGCACCGGCGGCGTGAAACCACCGCGGGAGTTCGTGCTGATGGATCGCTCGGCCATCGGCCTGGGTGGGGTGTTCTTGCGGCTGAAGGCGCGGATTAATTGGAGCCGGATGTTCCATGAGTTGATCGAGGGGTTCGACGCGGCGGCGCTGGCGGAGCGTCAGGCGGCGGCGTTGGCGGCGGCGGGGGTGCCTAAGGCGGGGTGATGTTGTCGGCCGTTCGCAGCAGGCCCCAATGTGAACGCATATGGTCTCCGGGAGCGCGGCGACCGCGCAAAAACCGTCATCCTCGGGCTTGTCCCGAGGATCTCCCTCGGCATTGCCTTTGAGTTAATTGTAAAATGCCGGCAGTCGTGCGGTCGCTGTCCTCTGGACAAGCCGGAGGATGACGGTCTTCATCGGAAATGCGCCATATGCGATTCCGCTGTGGGACGCCCCCGAAGCGCTTGCTTCCGCGTGGGATTGTAACTACAATTTAGTAGTTATCGGGTGTGCGGGGCCAATGTGCGCTGGACGTGGTCGAACGAAAAGAATCGGACGAACAAGCGCGATCACGGCTTGAGTTTCGAAACCGCGCGGTTGGTGTTTCAAGACCCTCTGGCGGTCAGCCGAGCGGACCCGCACGCGGACGGAGATCGCTGGCAGACCGTTGGCCTTGTTGGCACCGTGGCCTTGTTCGTGGTCCACACCGGACCCGATACGGATGCCGAAACCGGAGAAGAGACCGGCCGGCTTATCAGCGCACGGCGGGCAACGGCCCATGAAAGGAGAGCCTATGAAGAAGGCGATTTCTGAACTGACAGCGGCGCAAAAAGCCGAGCTGGACGCGCTGGCGGCAATGCCGGAGGACGGGATCAACACCGCCGCGATCCCGGAGCAAACTGATTGGAGCGGCGCCCGTCGCGGGGTGTTTTACCGCCCGGTCAAAAAGCAACTGACCCTGCGCCTTGATGCCGATGTGATTGAATGGTTCAAAACCCAGGTCCCGAACGGGGAGGGGTATCAAACCCGAATCAACAGCGCGTTACGGGATTATGTGGCGCAAAGGCATTCGGGGCGTTGAGGTGACGGGAGGCTCGGTGATCGGCTCCAGCCGGTGCATCGGTTTGAACGCGGATACGATCAAACTGCGTAAATTAATTATTGTTTGAAACTAATATCCCACAGCGAGCCCCCGCGACACCGGCCACCAGCCAGCATCGCAAGGGCTCAACCGCAGACCCGTTACTCCGCCGCCAGCATCCCCTGCCGGAACGTCGAAGGCACGCCCTCGAACTTGGACTTCGCCCGCTTGCCCAGCCAATACGCATAAGCCGGCGGCACCTGCGAGAAGTCCGGATCCGCCCCCAGCTTCTGCGCCGCATCCATCGCCCAGTTCGGGTTGTACAAAAACTCCCGCGCGATCGCGATCAGATCGGCCTTACCCTCCTGCAGGATGGCCTCCGCCTGATCGGCATGCACGATATGCCCGACCGCCATGGTCATCATTTCGGCCTCGGCCCGGATCTTCTCCGCATACGGCACCTGATACCCGTATTTCTGCGACCGCACGCCGTCCATCGGCGACCGCTCCAGCATCCCGCCGGACGAGCAATCGATCACGTCGATCCCGCGCAGCTTCAGCTCTTTCGACAAAGCCACGCTCTGCTCCGGCCCCCAGCCGGCGTCGTCCTCGCACGACAGGCGCATGAACAGCGGCTTCTCTTCCGGCCAATTGGCGCGCACGCATTCCGCCACTTCCAGCGCGAACCGCATCCGGTTGGCGTCGGAGCCGCCATACTCGTCATTGCGCCGGTTCGACACCGGGGAGAGGAACTGGTGCACCAGATAGCCATGCGCACCATGGATTTCCAGAATCTCGAATCCAGCCTTGTTGGCGCGCGCCGCCGCCTCCCCCCAATGGGTCACAACCTCGGGGATCTCATCGCGGGAGAACGCCCGCGGGGTCGGCATGCGGTCGCTATGGGCGATGGCGCTCGGGGCAACCAGCTCCCAGCCTTCCCAGTCGAACATCTCGGGATGATCCGGGGTTTGCGGCTGCTGGCCTTCCCAGGGGCGGGTCAGGCGGGCCTTACGCCCGGAATGGCCGATCTGGATGGCGGAGACGGCGCCTTGGGCTTTGATGAAGTCGGTGATGCGCGTCAGGCCGGGGATGAACTCGTCCTTCCACAGGCCCAGATCGCCGACGGTGCCGCAGCCGCGCCGCTCAACCTTGGTGGATTCGACCATCACCAGGCCGCAGCCGCCAGCCGCGAACTTGCCGGCATTCATCAGGTGCCAGTCGGTGGCGAAGCCCTCATTGGACGCATACTGGTGCATCGGCGCCAGCACGATGCGGTTCTTCAGGGTGACGCCGCGGATGGTCAGCGGCTGGAACAGTTTGGGTTTGGACACGCGGGTACCCTCCGAGGCATTGTTTGTCCGCTCCCTACCCCGCTTCGCGTCGTTCGGCTACTGGGAGGCTTGGAGGACCCATTCATGTTGCAGTCACCACCCGCCCAGCCTGGCATGCGCGAGGACGAGATCGACACCCCGGCGCTGGTCATCGACCTCGACGCTTTCGAGTACAACCTCGACCACATGGCGGCGCTGCTGGCGCCAACGGGGGTGAAGCTGCGGGCGCACGCCAAGACCCACAAATCTCCGGTCATCGCGAAGCTGCAAATGGCGCGCGGCGCTATCGGCCAGTGCGTGCAGAAAGTGGCCGAGGCCGAAATCCTCGCCTGGGGCGGGATCAACGATATCCTCGTCAGCAATGAGGTCGTGGGGGCTGCCAAGCTGGC
>CAIUPC010000570.1 GCA_903900905.1 uncultured Acetobacteraceae bacterium | reverse complement strand
CTGGACAGCGCTGTTCCGACCGGGCGAACGGGTTCGGCTGCGCTTCATCAATGGCTCCGCCATGACCCTGTTCGAGGTGCGCATCCCCGGCCTGGCCCTGACCGTGGTGCAGGCGGATGGCAATGACATCGCCCCCGTCACGATCGACGAATTCCGCTTCGCGCCTGGTGAAACCTACGACGTCATCGTGCAGCCCGATACGGATGCGGCCTTAGGCCTCTTCGCCCAGGCGATGGACCGCAGCGGCCACGCCTTTGGCACGCTGGCGCCGCGCGCCGGCATGATCGCCCCAACCCCGCCCATGGATCCGCGCCCGTTGCGCACCATGGCGGATATGGGCATGGCCGGCATGGAACATGGCGAAATGCCGGATATGCGGATCGAGCCCGCCCGGCTCGGCGTGACCGTCGATAACGTGGCGATGATGCCCGCCAACCGGCTGAATGAGCCTGGCACCGGGCTCGAGGACAACGGCCGCCGGGTGCTGACATATGGCCAGTTGCAGCCATTGCGCCCCACGCCGGCCGCCCGGCCGACACGGGTGGTCGCGCTGCGTCTGACCGGCAACATGGCCCGCTATATCTGGGGCTTCGACGGCGTGGGTTATGCCGATGCGGCGCCGATCGCCGTGGGGTTGGGGGAGCGGGTGCGCTTCGCGATCACCAACGATACCATGATGGAACACCCGATCCACCTCCATGGTTTCTGGAGTGAGCTGGAGACCACGCCAGCGGGCCCGCCGCTCCTGAAGCACACGATCATTGTCAAACCGGGTGAGATGTTGCGGTTTCTGGTCACCTTCGACGTGCCCGGGCGATGGGCGTTTCATTGTCATATGCTGTATCATATGGATACCGGCATGTTCCGGGAGGTGCGGGTCGCATGAGCATCGTCCGGTTCATGGTCCTGGCCTGCGCCGCCGCACTCGCGGCGACCCCGGCGGCGGCACAGATGGCGCCAGCGCATGACATGGAGGCAGATGGCATGATGCCCCCGATGTCCGACACCGCCCGGTTCGCGCATGTGTCGGCGGAGCGTCTGGAATTCAAAGGCCGCGATTTTCGCTGGCAAGGCCAGGCCTGGTTTGGCGGCGACACCGGCAGGATCGTGTTCAAAAGCGAAGGCGTCGCCAGGCGCGCCGGCGGTGTCGAGGACGGCCGCCACGAGTTGCTGTTCAATCGTCCTTTGTCGACCTACCTGGATATCGAGGCCGGGGTCAGAAGCGATATCGACTCCCGGGCCGGGCGCAGCTGGGCCGCTTTGGGCGTGCGGGGCATGGCGCCGTTATTTTTCGATTATGAAGCCACCGCCTATGCCAGCGAACGCGGTCATGCCGCCGCGAGACTGTCCCTGTCGACCGACTTTGTGATCGTGCAAGGCCTGGTCCTGCAACCGGCCGTCGAACTCAACCTCTACAGCCAATCCGACCCCGGACGCGGCATTGGCTCCGGCCTGTCCGATATCGAGGCGGGCATCCGCCTGCGATACGAAATCACCCGCAAATTCGCCCCCTATATCGGCGTGGCCTACAACGGAAAATACGGTGAAACCGCTCGGTTCGCCCGGCGTGACCACGAAGATACCGAAACGATCCGCCTGGTCTTTGGTATCCGGAGCTGGTTTTGATACGCGATCACAGGCAGCGCACCGTCATCACGACCCTGGTCGCCGCGATCCTGTGCGCCGCGATGGCCGGCCTGGGTTTCGTCAATTATTGATCTCAAATGGTGTGGGCATCCAGAAACGGCAGCAGATGCCCCAGCAGCGCCTCTGGCTGCTCCTCCGGCATCCAGTGCCCACAATTCTCAATCACCCCGCCGCGCACGTCGGTGGCGACCCGGCGGAGGGACTCCACCACCTCCATCCGCCGACCCCAGGCGTTGTTACCGCCGAGGCCAGGACGGGCATGGGGAGTTTGCGGTCGCGAATGATGGCCTCGTTGTCGGCGACATCGCGCGGAATATTCCGGTAATAGGCCAGTCCCGCCCGCAGCGCGCCGTTCTGGCGATAGGTGCGCAGGTATTCGGCGATGTCGGCTTCCGGGATCACATTCGGGTGGTGGCCGTAGTTGCGATAGAACCAGCCGAAATAGATGTCCTCCCGCCCGGCGATCAGGGCCTCCGGCAGATCGAGCGTCTGATGGAAGGCATGGTGCCAGCGCCGCCCGCCCTGGCTGATATTGGGGCTGCCATCGCCGGGGATGGTCACATCCAGGATGGTCAGGGTCTTCACCGCCGCGGGATGGGCGGATGCGACGGCAAAGGCCGTTGGCCCGCCCCAGTCGTGCCCAACGAGATGAAACGCATCCAGCCCCAGATGCGCATGCACCAGCCGCCAGATGTCGTTGCCGACGGTCTGCTTGTCATAGCCGCCGGCGGGGCGGGAGGAATCGCCCAGCCCGCGCAGATCCGGCGCGATCACCTGATAGCGCTCCGCCAGCGCCGGCATGATGTGCCGCCATTCGTACCAGGACTGCGGCCAGCCGTGGAGCAGCACAATCGGAAAACCCGTCCCGGCCGTCACGTAATGCAGCCTGACGTCGCCCAAATCGGCGTGATGATGGATCATGATGTGTCCGGTGTTGGTTGTCCGGGGGGGCCGGGACGGATCATGACCGGGACCGAAGCCGGACGTCCAGCCCAGGCGGATGATCCATCATTGCCGCGGACGGGTTAGACCCTACCGGATTCACAGTTCGCGGAAACGAATTTCGCGTGTTCCGCTTTACACCGTCATGGCCCGGCTTGTCCCTACCGCGTTCACACATCGCGGAAACGAAATTTTGGCAGGTGAGGACAACGGTATTTTCTCCCCGTCATGGCCCGGCTTGTCCGGGCCAACCCCGCCCGCACCGTGCTGCGGTAGGTGGCCCGGACAAGCCGGGCCATGTCGATATAGAGCAGGACAGACGAAATTCGTTTCCGCAATCTGTGAATCCCGTAGGGACGAGCCGGGCCATGACGTTGAGAGCATG
>CAIUPC010000569.1 GCA_903900905.1 uncultured Acetobacteraceae bacterium | reverse complement strand
TCCACGCCTTGCGAGAGCTCAATAGCGTACGGCGTGGATGCCGACCTCCGTCGGCATGACGGGATTTGGGCGGCCGGAGCACGACTGCGGCGATTGATCGTGCGTGTCGCCCCGGCATCACAGCAGCCAACCGTCCGGCAGGTTCATGTGAACGGCCGGATTGGTCTCACTCGCGATGATCGTCCCGATGCGGCAGACCTGCTCACCCTGCGCCCGCAGCACAGCGATCGCCGCGGCCGCGTCGGATACGACCAGGGCCATGCCGACGCCGCAGTTGAACACACGCAGCATTTCGGCCGGCGCCACCCGGCCCGTGGCGGCTAGCCAGGCGAAAACCGGCGGCACTGGCCAGGCCTGATCCAGCACGGCATCGGTGCCGTCGGGCAGCACGCGCGGCAGATTGCCCGGCAGCCCGCCGCCGGTGATATGCGCCGCAGCCTTCAGCAGCCCGGCGCGGTGCAGCGCCAGCACGGAGCGGACATAGATGCGGGTCGGGGTCATCAGCGCCTCCCCCAACGTTTTCCCGGGCGCGAACGGCGCCGGGTCTGACCAGGACAGCCCGCTGGGCTCGACGATTTTGCGCACCAGCGAATAGCCGTTGGAATGCACACCGGCGCTGCCCAGGGCCAGAATGGCGTCGCCCGGCTCGACCTTGCCCGGCAGCAGCGATCCCCGCTCCGCCGCGCCGACGGAGAAACCGGCGAGGTCATAATCCCCTGCCCCGTACATGCCCGGCATTTCCGCCGTCTCCCCGCCGACAAGGGCGCAGCCGGCCTGTCGGCAGCCCTCCGCGATGCCGGCGATGACCGCACGGGCCTGGCCAACATCCAGCTTGCCGGTGGCGAAGTAGTCGAGGAAGAACAGTGGTTCGGCGCCCTGCACGATCAGGTCGTTGACGCACATCGCCACGAGATCGATGCCCACGGTGTCGTGGATGGCGGTATCGATGGCGATCTTCAGCTTGGTGCCCACACCGTCCGTGGTGGAAACCAGGATCGGGTCCTTGAAGCCGGCCGCCTTGAGGTCGAACAGCGCCCCAAATCCGCCCAGCCCACCCAGCACGCCGGCGCGACTCGTGGCACGGGCCAAGGGCTTGATGGCATCGACGAGGGCATCGCCAGCCTCGATATCAACGCCGGCCGTGCGGTAATCGAGGCCGCTGGCCGCGTCGGGGCGGTGTTCTCCACTGGTCATGGCGGTCCTCTTTAAGGTAATCGAAGTGAATGGGGGCGGACACAACCATAAGCGACCCCCCGAGAGCAATGCAGCCCATGTCCCTTAGATGGCCAAACGGGGATTCGCGCATCCGGAGACCAGCAGCACATGCCTGATGGTACCCAGATCGGCCGCACGGCGTCTTATGGTCTGATCACGCTTCCCAATGTGGTCACGCTGGGGCGGCTGTTCGCGGTACCGCTCTCGTTTTGGATGATTCTGGAGCATCGGCTTGACCTTGCGTTCTTCGTTTTTCTGGGCGCCGGCATTTCCGACGCGGTGGATGGCTGGCTGGCGCGGCGCCTCGGCGGTAACGCGCTTGGGGCCATTCTCGATCCGCTGGCGGACAAGGCCTTGCTGGTGACCATGTACACGACGCTCGCGGTGGTGCATGTGCTGCCCGACTGGCTGGCCATTCTGGTGGTG
>CAIUPC010000568.1 GCA_903900905.1 uncultured Acetobacteraceae bacterium | reverse complement strand
GGTGACGCGGTCGGTGCCGACGATCACCATGTCGACCTGGCCATGCTGCATCAGATGCCCGCCGGCGTTGTCGGCGATGACGGTGTGCGGCACACCGTGGCTGCCAAGCTCCCACGCCGTCAGAGCCGCGCCCTGGTTGCGCGGGCGGGTTTCGTCGACCCAGACATGCAGGTCGATGCCGGCGTCATGTGCCATGTAGATCGGTGCCAGAGCGGTGCCCCAATCGACGGTGGCGAGCCAGCCGGCATTGCAATGGGTCAGCAGATTGACCCGCTGGCCGGGTTTGGCGGCGGCGATCTGTTCGATCAATTCCAGCCCATAACGGCCGATACCGGCGCATTGCGCCACATCCTCATCGGCGATGGCGGCGGCTTCGGCATAGGCGGCGTCCACCCGTCCGGCGGGCGGGGTATTGCGCAGCCGGGTCAGCATGCGGTCGATCGCCCAGCGCAGATTGATCGCGGTGGGTCGGGTCTCGGCCAGCAAAGCGGCATCGCGCTCCATCGCCTCGGTGGAGGCATCGGCCCGCAGTGCCAGGCACAGCCCGTAGGCGGCGACGGCGCCGATGAGCGGGGCGCCGCGGACTTGCATGGATTTGATGGCATGGGCGGTGTCGTCGCGGCCGGTCAGTCGCAGGACGTCCAACGCCCAGGGCAGCTTCGTCTGATCGAAGATGCGCACGGACCAGCCGTCCTCGGCGTCCACCCAGACGCTGCGATAGGCGACGCCGTCAATTTTCATCGTGCCGGTACTTTCTGGTGCAGCACGCACACCAGGGTGAACAGGCGGCGCGCGGTGTCATGATCGATCTCGATTTTGCCCGCCAGACGCTCCCGCATCAGCGTCGCGCCCTCGTTGTGCAATCCCCGGCGGCCCATGTCGATAGCCTGGATGCGGGCTTCCCGCCCCTCCTGCACCGCCATAAGGTAGCTGTCGACCAGCATCTGGTAGTCCTTGATCAGCCCGCGGAACGGCCCGAGCGCCAGGCCGATGGCGATCAGCGGGACTTCGGCGGCGGAGCGGACGTCAAACACCAGCCGCCCATCCCGGATCATCAAATGCAGCACATACGGCCCCGGATCCGGGATCGGCAGTAGCGGCTGAAAGTGGTTCTCAAACGCCAGATCCGCCACGGCCTGATCGCGGTCGGCCAGGATGCAGGCGGACAGGTTCGTCGGAACCTCCCCGGCCAGTATCACCCGGTCGAGCCGAGTGAGGGTGTCGGTGTCGGTACTCATACTTCGTCCATATGGGATTTCAGCAGGTTAAGCTTCATCATCAGCCCCACCGTGCCACCCTTGATCGGGCGCAGCAGGCCGAGGGACATGATCACCGCCATCGGGACGAAAATCGCGGTCATGGCCCAGACCTCTGGGGCATAGGCGCGGTCGATCATGAACATGAGCGGCACCATGATGTGGCCAACGATCAGGATCGTGAGGTAGGGCGGCGCGTCGTCGGCGCGGGCCAGGCCCAGCGGCGCATCGCAGCCCTGGCAGGTGTCGCGGACCTTCAGGAACCCATTGAAAAGATGGCTCTTGCCGCAGGCTGGGCACTGGCCCTTCAGCCCGCGCCCAATCGCCGTGAGCATAGGCGGCATCGGCCATCCACGTGCTTCGTCGGACCGATCAGGCTGCTGCTGAGTCTGGCGCATCAGGCTATCCTTAAGACGCTACGATGACATAAATACGCTATGCTGCACTGCAACACCAGTTCGCCGTGCTTGATCAGACGCAAGTCTGCCCCGACACTGGCGCGATGTCTCGCATCCTGGTGATCAACCCCAACTGCTCGACCGCCTGCTCCGCGGGCATCGACGCCGCCATCGCGCCGTTCCGCTTCGCCGGCGGGCCGTTAATGGAGGTCGCGACGTTAGCCGAAGGCCCCCCGGCGATCTACACATGGCGCGACTGGCACGCGGCGGTGGAGCCGATGTGCCGGTTGATCGAGCGGGAAACGGCGGATGTGTTCGTCGTAGCCTGTGCCTCTGATCCGGGGATCCAAGCCGCGCGGGCCGCGACGGATCGCCCGGTGCTCGGCGTGTTCCGATCGGCCGTCGCAGCCGCGGTCGCCCGGGCCGAGCGGTTCGGGGTGATCGCGATCGTCGAAGCCTCGAAGGCACGGCATATGGCGGCGCTGCGGTCGATGGGGTTGGAGCAGCGGCTGGCGGCCGAAGTCGCGCTGAATGTGACGATGGACACGCTGCTGGATCCCGATGCCGCCCGCGCCCGGTTGATCGCGGCGGGACAGGAGGCGTTGGCGGCCGGCGCGCAGACCGTAATCCTCGGCTGCACCGGCATGGCGCATCACCGGGATGCGGTTGAGGAGGCCATTGGCGTGCCGGTGATTGAGCCGTGCCAGGCCGCGGTGGCATTGGCCCTGGGGACGATACTCGCAGGGCGCTAGCCGTTTCGCTCGGTCATGGGCGGTTGCCTCACACCAACAGATTCACCTTAGCCCCGCCACCCAATGCCGGCGGCGCGGCAGTAGACGTCACCGGCGGCCGGTTGTTGTCGTCATCCCCGTCCTTATCCTTCTGCCGCACCGGCGGTGGGGGCGGGGCGGTGACGTGGCCGAAATGGGCACCGATTGTGTTCATAAGGGCGGCTCCTCGCGTGATAACGGCGGCTTTCTGCCGCGTTCGCGCCAGGGCATTTTTCGCTGGCCCAGCCATCCTG
>CAIUPC010000567.1 GCA_903900905.1 uncultured Acetobacteraceae bacterium | reverse complement strand
TAGGGGAGGTCGTCGATGCGCTTGCGCGCGACCTCCGGCATCTTCTCCAGCGTTTTGCGGCTGGCGGAGGCAATGGTTTGCGCGAGGTCGCGCGCATCGTCGCGCATCAGCCGGTAGTGATGCACCATACGCAGCGGATAGGCCCGGTCCGCCATATGGATGCGAGCCAGCGCGCGCCAGGCCCCACCCACCAGGTACAGATCGCGTTCAGAGCCCTCAGCGAGCCATGGCACCGTGGCCATGTCCGTTTCAACGATCTGGCGTGCCAACTCCATGTCCCCGCCCGACCGGTCGGCCAGGCGGATGACGCCAAGCCGCAGCGTGCGGGTCGGACCGCGGGTCCCGGCGCTGAGGCGCACCACCTCCAGCGAGCCACCGCCAATATCCGCCAGGATCCCGTCCGCATCGGGAATGCCGCACAGCACCCCGTCGGCGGAGTAATCCGCTTCCTCCGACCCCGACAAAATGCGGATCGACACGCCGGGCATGCGGTCGCGCAGCCGCGCCACGAAATCGGCGCCGTTGCTGGCATCGCGCACGGCGGCGGTGGCCAGGACCTCGAACGGCGCTGCCCCCATCGCCTTGGCGATCAGGTAGTAGCGGTGCATGACCGTCAGCGCCGGGCCGATGCCCTCGTCATTCAGGCGCCCCGTCGCCTGCAAGCCGCGTCCCAGCCGCAGCACCGCCTTTTCGTTAAAGATAGGCACGGGGTTGCGAGCATGGCCTTCATACACGACCAATCGCACGGAGTTGGAGCCGAGATCGACGACGCCGCAACGGGGCAGATCAGCGGGGAGTGCGTAGGGCATCGGTTAGTCCTGGTTCAACCGGTCGGGCCGGCGCGGCAGCAGCGGTGGCACCGCCAGCACCGGCTCATGCAACGCAGAGCCGCGGCCCGACAAAGACGGGTTGGTCATGAAGTAGTTATGGGCCGAAATCGGGCGCCGGCCCGCAGCAACGCGCCGCCAGGTGCCGTCCGCCCGCAGATCCCAGGATTGCATGGTGTCACGGATATTGGTCACCATGATCTGGTCCAGCACCTGGGCATGCACCGTCGGATTATGGATCGGCACCAGCGTTTCAACCCGCCAATCCAGGTTGCGCTCCATCCAGTCAGCTGAGCTGATGAAGACCTTCGCATGGCGGCCGGGCAGGACATGGCCGTTGCCGAAGGCGAAGACCCGGCTGTGTTCCAGGAACCGGCCGACAATGGATTTGACTTTGATGTTATCGGACAGCCCCGGCACGCCCGGGCGCAGGCAGCAGATGCCACGCACGATACAGGTGATCTTCACCCCGGCGCCCGAGGCCTCGTACAGCGCGTCGATCAACTGCCGATCGACCAGGCTGTTGAGCTTGATCCAGATGGTGGCGGGCTTGCCCTCTTTGGCGAAGGCGATCTCTTTGTTGATCAGCTGCAGCAGCATGTTGCGGGTGGTCAGCGGGCTGAACCCGATGTCCTCCATCGCTTCCGGCCTGGCGTAGCCGGTCATGAAATTGAACAGCCGCGCCGCGTCGCGGGTCAGCGCGGGGTCGGAGGTGAAGAAGCTCAGATCGGTGTAAATCCGGGCAGTGATCGGATGATAGTTGCCGGTGCCGAAATGGGCATAGGACCGGATCGCCCCGGCTTCACGCCGGACGACCAGTGACAGCTTGGCGTGGGTTTTCAGCTCGGTGAAACCGAACACGACCTGCACGCCGGCGGCTTCCATGGTGCGGGCGAGGCGGATATTGGCTTCCTCGTCGAAGCGGGCCCGCAATTCGACCATGGCGGTGACGGATTTGCCGGCCTCGGCCGCTTCGATCAGCGCTTTGACGATCGGGCTGTCGCGGCTGGTCCGGTACAGCGTCTGCTTCACCGCGATCACGCTGGGGTCCTGAGCCGCCTGGCGCAGGAACTGCACCACGACGTCGAAGCTTTCGTAGGGGTGGTGGACGACGATGTCTTTGGCGCGGATGGCGGCGAAGCAGTCGCCGCCGAAGTCGCGGATGCGTTCCGGGAAGCGCGGCGTATAGGGTTTGAACAGCAGATCGGGACGATCATCGACGATCAGCTGCTTCAGATCGCCGGGCGCCATCAGCCCGTCCTGGTTATGGGTCTCGTCCGGTGAGGCGCCCAGCTGGTCGCTGACCAGGATGCGCAGCTCCTCCGGCATATCACGGTCGATTTCCAGATGGATGACCACGCCCCGGCGGCGGCGCTTCAGCGCGGTTTCGTAGGAGCGGACGAGATCCTCGGCCTCTTCCTCGAACTCGACGTCAGTATCGCGGATGATGCGGAACAGCCCCTTGCCGGTCACGCGGAAGCCCGGGAACACGCGTCCCAGGAACAGCAGCACCAGGTCTTCCAACAGGATGAACCGGATGGCCTCGCCGGTATCGGCTTGCGGCAGGCGGATGAAGCGTTCCACCTGAGCCGGGAGCGGCAGCAGGCCGCGCATCGACAATCCATCTTCCTCCCGCAGCAGGAACAGGGCCATCACCAGGCCCATGTTGGGAATGAAGGGGAAGGGATGCGCCGGGTCGACCGCGAGCGGGGTCAGAACGGGGAACACCCGCTCCATGAACCAGGCATCCAGCCATTGCCTGTCGGCCTCTGTCAGCGCGGACGTCTTGCTGACCTCGATCCCGCTTTTGCGCAGCAGCGGTGTCAGTTCGCGCCAGACGCGCTGTTGATCCGCCAACAGCGCTTCGGCCCGGGTCTTGATCTCCGCCAGCTGCTGCGCGGCCGTGCGCCCATCGGTCGACACGTGCGTCACACCCGCTTTGGCCTGGCCGACCAGACCGGCGACACGAACGGAGTAGAATTCATCCAGGTTCGAGGCGCTGATCGACAGGAACCGCAGCCGTTCCAGCAGCGGATGCCGCGGATTCTGTGCCTCTTCGACGACCCGGTGATTGAAGTCGAGCCAGGACAGCTCCCGATTCAGGAACCGGTCCGGCCGGTTGCGAGCGACGTCCGGCAGAACACCGTCGGTGGGTGCTTCATCCGGCAAGGCGGCGTCATCGTACTGCTCGGTGGGCGCCGGAACATTCAGCTTGCTCATAACGCGATCCTAGAGTGACGCTGTCGGGTCGGCGAGACGGCGGGTGATATGGCATGCCCGTATTCCACGGACTCGCTGCTTTCACCAGCCGTCATCATTGTCATCAGGCGGCATTTCCGCGAGTACTTCGTCAATAAGCTTATGTGTCAGCCGTGCCCCCGAGGCCAAAAGCGCCCGGTCGAGGCGGGCGACAGCTTCCCGCAACTGGCCTGGATCGCGCGGCAGCAGCGGCAGGAAGCGGTCCTGCGCGCGGGCATCCAGCCGCCATTGCCGATCGGACAGGAGATGCGCGAGGAGGGCGCGCAGCAGGGAATCGTCCGGTGCCTCGATCTCCACGGCCAGAATGGCGCGCAAGCGGGACGTCAAATCGGCCAGCCGGACCGGATAGCGCATGGGCGGCTGGCGCCCGGTCAGCAGCACCGGCACGCTTTCGTCGCGCGCCATGTTCAACCAATGGAGCAACGTGGTCTCGCTTTGCACCATATCGGCGTCGTCAATCGCGATTCCGCCTGCCGGCAATGCCGCGGGTAACCCGGCGAGGGCTGGCCCGGATAGCACCCAGGCACCCGTCTTCGCCGCCCAAATGCGCAGCAGATGGGTTTTGCCGCAGCCCGGCGCGCCCCAAAGCGCCAACCGGCGATCAGGCCAGTCCGGGGTGCGGCCGAGCCAGGCCAGGGCCTGCGCATTCGATGGTGAGGCCACGAAATCAGCCGCGTCGTAGCCGGGCTCTTCCGGGAAAGGCAGCAGTAATTGGCGGGTGGCCGGCATGCGGGATCAGGGGCCGCCGGAAAGCGGGTCGGGTTCGTCGAGATACATGCGGCTCCGCAGGTATCGGCGCAGCCAGTAGCGGCACAGCACACCAATCGTCGCCGCGACCGGCACCGCCAGCATGACCCCCAGGAAGCCAAAGGCGGCGCCGCCGGCGAACAGGGCGAAGATCACCCAGACCGCCGGCAGTTCCACCCGGTCACCGAGCACGCGGGGGTAAATGACATATCCCTCCAGGACCTGGCCCACGAGCAGCACGGCCCCGACCCAGGCGACGCCATGCCAGTTGGGGAATTGCGCCAGCGACAGGCCGATGGCGGTCGCGCCACCCATGATCGAACCGACATAGGGGATAAACGACAGCAGGCCGGCTGACAGGCCCACGACCAGCCCCAGATCCAGCCCGGCGAGGCTGAGACCCAGCGCGTAATACAAAGCCAGGAACAGGCAGCAGAGCGCCTGGCCGCGCACCCAGGCCGACAGGATCCGGTCAATCTCCCGCGCTTGCGCCTGGATCACCGCGGCGTAGCGAAGCGGCAGCCAGCTATCGATCATCGCGATCATGCGGGGCCAGTCGCGCAGCAGGTAAAACCCCACGACCGGCGTGACCACCACCAAACTGAGTAAGTTGAAGATCGCGAAGCCGCTGCCAATCAGCCCGGTGACCGTGGATAGCACGATGCTCAGCATGCTGCCGGCCTGGCCGCTGATCACATCACGCAGCTTGTCGTTGACCAGTTCCTGTCCGAACTGATCCTGCACGTCGGTCAGCACCTCCCGCGCCCAGCCCTGCGCCAGGAGTGCGTAATGCGGGATGCGCGCGACCAGCAGTCCGATCTGGAACAGCAGCAGCGGGTAGAGCAGCAGCGCGAACAGTAGCATCGCGGCCAGGATGGCGATGATCATCGCCATCGCCGCCAAACCGCGGGGCATTCCCAACCGGGCCAACCGGGCTGTCGGCGGATCGAGGGCATAGGCCACAACGCCCGCCGCCACGAACGGCGCCAGGACGGAGGCGAACAACTGCAGCGCGAACCATGTTCCCACCAGCAGCCCACCGAACAGAAGGATCCGCTGACCCCTGGGCGTGGTGTCGATCATGGGACCGGACTCCGCGCGGCGTTCCACACATAGGTGCCGCCTGACACAATGGTGGTCACGGTGACGCACCCGATCAGCACCGGCACCACATAGGGAATGGTCAGCGCGAATCCGGTCAGCAGCAAGGCAGCCGCGACCAAGGTGATCTGCGCCGTCGTATTGACCTTCGATATCAGCAGCGGGTTGATCGGCACCTTGTGCCCCAGCCCCGCCAGCACGATCACCCCGCCGACAATCAGCACGTCGCGGAACACCACCAGAATGGCCAGCCAGTCGGGCAGCACATGCACCACCGCGAGCGTCGTGTACATGGTCACCAGCAAGGCCTTGTCCGCCAGCGGATCGAGAATGGCCCCAAGCGCGTTACCGCCGAGGCGCCGCGCCAGCCAGCC